>JALYXB010000010.1 GCA_030947305.1 Actinomycetota bacterium
TATGCAAAACCGCCGTGCGGCGGTTGTTGGCTTGTGATAAAGGATTATTACATTTGGTGGAGCTGCGGGGAATCGAACCCCGGACCTCTTCGATGCGAACGAAGCGCGCTACCAACTGCGCTACAGCCCCAGACTCATCACTCACTGCCGGCGGACAGCAGCACGTGCCCGGCAAGGATACCGCACGGGCTCCGGCCCAGAACCCCGGCCCAGAACCCCTCAGGAACGCGAAGTGGGGTGTCAGGCGGGGCGAAAGCATTCACCCTGCAGCACAGGAACTGCCGCCGAGGTTCCGGATTCGGCGGCCAGCCCGATCTCGTCACCGTGACCGTCGGCTATCAGCTCCCGGCCCGATGCGCAGGCGGCCAGTGATTCCGGCAGCGTCCGCGCCACCAGCCGATACGCCGCCACTGCAGCTGCCGCCTCCGGCGACGGGATGCCGCCAAGGGCGGACATCACCGCACCCGCTCCCCAGAGGTCTTCGACGGCCGGCCGCAGGGTGTCGCCCGGCCATCGCTCCCCGGCCGCCACCACCGCGATGGGGGTCCCCCCGGCGTGACGTTGCACCCACAGGGCCACCGCGGGCGCGTTGCGCAGGCACGCGCCGACAACGGTGGATCCGCGCTCGGACAGCGTCTTGGCGATAGCCGATCCGTTCGGCGATGGCAGCACCAGCCGACCGCGTTCGGCCAGCGATCCACCCGGCAGTGTTGCGGCTCGCACCGACAGTGGCGACAGACTGACGCCGGCCGTCCCGGCCTCCGACCGTCCGACCGCCAGCACCGCCTGCTTGCTGGCCGCGAAGCTCGCCGCCGACGCGTCACGAAATCGATAGGGAAAGACCTCGACACCGGCATCGATGGCCACCGACAGCGCTGTGCTGAACGAGAGCACATCGACCACCACCACCACATCGGCGCCGCCGGAGATGGCGATCGCGCCCTGGACGCCCCAGTCGAACCGGACGGCAGCAGCGGTCTGCGCATAGGGCGTGCCAGCTGCCGGCGCCCCGTTGCCGGACCTGGCATTCACTGGCCGGCGGCGCGCCGGTAGACGGTCGGCTCGTAGTACTCCAGATCGTCGAAGGCCGGATCGTCGTCCTCCAGATCCAGCACCGCTCCGGCCCGACGCCGCGGACCTGACACCATGGACGCCGCCGAACGCTGCGCAGGCCCGGAGCCGCGCGCATGCTCGCGCTGGTAGGGCGAGACCGGTGCCGGCTGACGACGCCCGGCGGGCCGAATCTCCCTGGCCCGGAGCAGCCGTGCCATCCGTCGTTCGGAGATCGCTCGCTCGATCCGCGCCTGCCTGCTCAGGTACGCCAGATAGCCAACCAAGGTCAGTGCGGCAACGGTGACGCCGATCCACAGGGTGGGATTGAGCATCACAGCGCCGGCCGCCAGACCCAGCGTCAGCACCAGCAGCAGCAAGCTGACGAAACGGCGCCGGCGGTAGCGGTAGGCCGCGGTGGCCGCCGCGTGTTCCGGGTCGAAGCCGCCGCGACCATGCCGGCCGGGCCTGGGTGCATCGGGAAGTGGACTTCGGGCTGCCGGGCGCTGCATCTCGCGCCGATCGGCCCGCGGATCCAGTGGTTGCGGCCGGGCATGGGAGGTCGTACGCATCGGCACTGGCGGATGCTCGCTGACCCATTCGTCGGCTGCGTCACGTTGATGAGGCTGAGCACCGGCACCGGCACCGACCAACGCCGGCTCCCTGTCAACAGCGACCGCGGCGAGCTCGTCGGCATCATCGACATCGCCTGCAAGATCGTCGTCGTCGTCGGCAAGATCGTCGTCGGCAAGTTCGTCGTCGGCAAGTTCGTCGTACTCGCCGTCGCTGTCGACGAGTTCCTCAACCAGCTGGTCATCGTCGGCGCGCAGCTCGGCATCCAGCCGTTTGCCGGGCCGGTCTTCGTTGTCGTCAGCCTCAACAGCGTGATCAACCACAGAGTCGTCCCAGTCGTCGTCGAAATGCTGATGGCGCTGCTTTCTCGGATGCCGCAGCGCCGCGCCGGCCCTCCGCAGCACCCGGAATCCGGCCGCGGTGTCGTCGGTCTCCGGGACCGCTTCCCGGCTGCGGGCGAACATCGGCACCAACACCACCAACCAGGCCGCCGCCAGTAGAACGAGGATGAGAGACGTCGGCAGGTTCGGCATCGTCGCTGCTCCCCTCGGCGCGGTAGGACGGTGGGTCGGGCAGCCTGACACGCGCAGATGGGTGGCAGTGATACCCGTTAGCCACGCTAGTCACACACGTCCCAGGGGCCCCGCAGACACGCGGGAAGCCAGCACGCCGCACCCGAATGTTCCCCAGGGCCGACGTTGCCGATGGGTCGACATCGCGGAGAGCTACCGGGTCCGGCCTCAGCGCCGCGGGCCTCGCAACAACGAGACGAGGCCGCCGCGCACCTCGTCCGACGTCAGCGCGAACAACAGGTGATCCTTCCAACCGCCGTCGATTTCCAGATAGCGCTGCAGCATCCCCTCTTCGCGAAATCGCAAGTGCCCCACGACTTTCCGGCTCGCCGCATTCTCCGGGGCGATGGTCGCCTCCACCCGGTGCAGTCCGCCGCCGCCGAAGGCGTAATCCACCGCCAGGGCCAGCGCGATGGTCGCCACACCCTTGGAATGCAGCCCCGAGTCCACCCAGTAGCCGACCCAGCCTGATCGCAGGGCGCCGCGCTGGATGCCACCGAAGGTGACCTGGCCGGCAAACGCGTCGTCCACCACGATCGCGAACGCCAACGCCTCGCCGCGCAGCACGGCGGTCCGCAGCTGCAGCCGATGTCGACGCCACTCTGTCCTGGAATGCCGCTCGGCCCAGGTTCGGGAGCTGGTCGGATCCCACGGCCGCAGAAAGCTTTCGTCACGAGTTCTAATCGCGCGCCAGGCGGCACCGTCGCTGCGGTGCAACGGCCGCAACGCCACCTCGCCTGCCTTGCTGGGCAGCGGTCCAAGCAGCGGGGGGACGCTGCGCTGCACGCCGTTCGACGGCGGCTGCACCATTGCGGTTACGGCCGTTGGGCCAGGAACGACACCGACACCTCCGCGCCGGTGGGTAACGCGGTGGTCTGCTCGTCGACCAGCACCAGGCAGTTCGCCTCGGCCAACGATGCCAGCAGATGTGTGCTGCCCGCACCCAGGATGTGCACCAGGTAGGAGTCGTCGTCGTCGCGCATCAGCTGTCCGCGCAGGAACTGCCTGCGACCGTCCGGCGACTCGATCGGAGCCAGCGTCCTGGCGGTGATGATGCGCCGATAAGGATTGAGGCGCCCCAACATCACCCGGATCAACGGGCGAACGATCACCTCGAACACCACCAGCGCCGATACCGGATTCGACGGCAGGAAGAACGTCGGAACCTTGGCATTCGTCGCGCCGAGCAACCCGAAGGCATGCGTCGAACCCGGCTGCATGGCTACCCGGGTCCTGTCGATACTGCCGAGATCGGACAGCGCCTCGGTGACCCTGTCGGCATGCCGGCCGCCGGCGCCACCTGCGATCAGCACGAGCTCGGACACCAGCAGCCGGGCTTCGACCATCTCGGCCATCCGGCGCGGATCGTCGGTGACGATGCCGACCCGCGTCACCTCGGCACCTGCATCGCGGGCGGCAGCTGCCAACGCGAACGAGTTGACGTCGTAGACCTGGCCGGGACCCGGGGTGCGCGACACGTCCACCAGCTCGTTGCCCAGCGAGATGATGGTGAGCCGCGGCCGCGGATGCACCAACACCTTGTCCCTGCCGACCGCCGCCAGCAGGCCCACCTGGGCGGCTCCGATGAACGCGCCGGATCGCACCGCGACGTCCCCCGGCTGGACATCCTCACCGGTGCGGCGGACGTATTGGCCGGACTTCACCGACCTGGTGATGTTGACCCTGGCACCGGCCGGCCGGCCGGCCGACAACGGAACCACCGAATCGGCGATCGTCGGTAGCGGGGCTCCGGTATCGACATAGACGGTCTGCCCAGGCTGCAGCCGATGCGCGGACCGGGAACCTGCCGCGATCTCGCCGACAACCGGCAACGAGATCGGGACACCTTCGCTGGCATCACGGACATCGATGGATCGCACCGCATAACCGTCAACAGCAGCCTGGTCGAAGGAGGGCAACGCCGACGAGGCGACCACCTCCTCCGCGCAGAGCAAACCCTGCGCCTCCGAGATGGCCACCCGGACCGGCGGAGGTCGACGCGCAGCAGCCAACACCCCATCCAACTGTTGGGTAACCGATCGCATCCAGCGGCTCCGCTCAGGTGCAGGTTCAACATGCAGGGACGTCAACAGTATTCAGCTGCCGACCACGCTATCGGTTCCAGCTGTCCGCGCGCCGCGGACGGCCCGGTCCTACCGTGTCACGGTGGACATCTCGCGGCCTCACCACACCAAGGCCGAGTGGCGGCGAAGCGCGCTGGCCCGGCGGCGGGCCAGATCGACCGGCGAGATCGCCGCTGCCCGCGACGCCATCGGTGGCCACTTACGAATTCAGCTGGCCGGCGCTGCTTTGGTCGCCTGCTATCTACCACTGCCCTCGGAACCGCTGGACCCTGGCCTGCCGGCGGCGTTGCAGATGGCCGGAGTGCGGGTGTTGCTGCCGATCGCGCGCCCTGGCGCCGCACTGGACTGGGCCGAGTACTCGACCGAAACACCAATGCAGCGCGGTACTTTCGGTATCGACGAACCAGCAGGACGAGCCCTCGGCGCCGACGCAATCGCCGGAGCCGATGCCGTCTTGGTCCCTGCGCTGCTGGTCGACCGCGGCGGAGTCCGGCTCGGCCGCGGCGGGGGTCATTACGACCGGACGTTGTCGGTGGTGCACGGCGATCGGATCGCGGTGTTGTTCGACGACGAGCTGGTCGATCGCTTGCCCGCGGACGACTTTGACGTGCCGATGACGGCAATCGTCACCCCTGGCGGCGGGGTACAGCGTCTCGACGGCTCCAAGCAGTGACCCGCCGATTCTGCAAGAAAGTGGCCGCTCGAAGGCCGACAGCGGCCCTATTGGGTGCCAGCCCCCGCTCGAGCGGCCACTTTCTGCTCAGCGGGCCTGCGGTTGCTGCTCGGGTGGAACAGCGGAGCCGCGGTTTGCGTTCAGCTTCATCAGTTGGCAGTCTGGCAGTGAGAGTGCCAGCGCCGCGCGCGCTTACTGGAGGATTTCGTGCCCACCTATCAATACGCATGCACCAGCTGCGATCACCGCTTCGAAGCCGTGCAGACATTCGCCGATGCCTCACTGACCGCCTGCCCCGAGTGTTCGGGAGTTCTGCGCAAGGTCTACGGCTCGGTGGGCGTGGTGTTCAAGGGCAGCGGCTTCTACCGCACCGACGCCCGCAACGGCGCAACGGACGGCGCGGTAGACAAGACCGAAAAATCCGAGAAGGCGGAGAAGTCGGTGAATTCGGACGGTTCCGGCAAGTCTGATAAGTCCGACTCCGGCGTCAGCTCCGGCAAATCGGAAAGCACTACGCCGAAATCCACCGATTCCAGCGGCGGTACTGGCAAGAGCGGCAGCACCGCGTCGAGCGGCAGCTCCTCGTCAACTTCCCACGGATCCGGCAGCTCCCCCGGGAAAGCCGCGAAAGCCGCGGCGAAGTCCTGACCCAGTCCCTTCATCCACACAGCGCCGTTCATCCACAGTGCGCGACAGTCCGGGCCCCTCAGGTGTCGCTGCCGACCTACCGTCTGCCCATGTCATCGACAAACAAGGGTCTGCAGCCACGCCGCCCGGAGCGGCTGCTGGCTGCGCTGCGCGCCCGCCGCCGCGGCGGCCGCAGAGCCCGCTCTCTCCGGCGGGCAGTGGCCGTGCTGTTGCTGCTCGCGGCCGCGGTGCTGGCAGTTGGCAGTCCCGGGCAGGCGGCCACCGGCTTTACCGTGCTGGCGGTGAGCCGAGATCTGCCCGCGGGCGCAGTGCTGGCGGCCGCTGACCTGCGCGTGATCCGGCTCACCACTGTGCCGGACGGAGCGCTCGGCAGGCCGACAGCGGCCATCGGTAGGACGCTGTCCGCCGGGGTGCGACGGGGCGAAATCATCACCGATGCCCGAGTGGTGCCGATCATCGGCCCCGATCCCGGCCCAGGGCGGGTCGCCGTACCGATCCAGCTTGCGGATGCCGCGACCACCATGTTGCTGCGGCCCGGTGCCCACGTCACGGTGCTCGCGGTGCAGGAGGGTGGCACGCCGAAGAAGCTCAGCTCGGATGCCATCGTGCTGGCCGTTCCGGCCCAACAGCCGACCACTGGCGGCCTCAAGAGCAGCGACACCGCAGTTCAGGGTGCCCGCTTGGTGATATTGGCCGCCCCGATCAAGGATGCTGATGCGCTGACGGCCGCCACCCTCGTCGGCGACATCGCTGTCCGCTTCAGTTGAGCTGCGGCCGCAGCCACAGCCATAGCGGCCGTCCCCATTTCAACGATCGTGGTGTGGCGGCCGGTTCTCGTTGAGCCAGGCCGTGGTATCGCCGGCCCGCTCGGCAGGATCGTCCAGCTCGTCGCCGGTGAGGTCCGGGAAAAGGGTGTCGCCGAAGATAGCGGCGAGCCGCTGCTTGTTGGGCCGGGGCGCGTCCTGCTGCCCCGCCGTTACCGGTTCAGTGACGGCCCGTTCGACGGGGTTCCGGCTTACTCCACCGCTGGCATTCTTACATCCGCCACGGCCAGTTTCCGGTACCTTCATTGCTGACAGCCTGCCACAGCAGCGGATCCCTGCCTCGCGATCCGACCCCGGACGCCACAGACACTCGTCAAGCGCCGAGGGTGACGGCATGGCTCCGGCCCACAGGGGATCGGGGTGTAGCTGGGTCCGTGGGTCAGTCCATTACCGAGTCGGACAGCTCCTCGATGGTGTGTCTGGCCAGCGGAATCAGGGTAGCCAGCCCGTCCCGAATAGCCGCCCGGGATCCGGAGACGTTGGCGATCACCGTCGATCCGGACACTCCGACGACGCCGCGGGAGACCACCGCATCGGTGAGGCCGGCAGCCATCCCGGACCAGCGCAGCGCCTCCGCAATGCCCGGCAGCCCGCGATCGATCACCTCGGCGGTGACATCGGGCGTGACGTCCCTTGGGGTGACGCCGGTGCCGCCGACCGTGACGATCAGATCGACGCCGCCGATGACGCCGGTATTCAGCGCCGACCGGATGCCGACCGATTCGCTGGGCACGGCCAGCGAGCCGTCGACCACGAATCCGGCCTCGACCAGCAACTCGGTCACCAGCGCGCCGGCGCCGTGGTCGTTGTCGCCGTGCACCAGATCGTCGGTGACGGACACGATGAGCGCTCGTCCGACAGGCGTGGTCACGCTGGGGCCTCCTGGGATGTCCGTCGCCAACAGCTGGCAACACTGCTCAGCCTAACGACCTCGCTGAGGATTGCCTGAGCGGGCCTTGTGCGGCGCGGGTGAATCGGCCCGCGGCCCGCAAGCGCACCTCGGCCGGCGTCGGCTCAGCGGCCGAGAAACTCCACCGCACCGTTGCGGAACACGCTCGCCGGCACCGCGCTGACGTGGTCGCGGCCGGGAATCGGTAGGAACTCCGCCGACGGCACAGCAGCCGCGGCCATGGCCGCGCCGGTGGCGATCGGGTCGTCGGTGCCGGCGGCGAACAGCACAGGGATGATCGGCGTGCCACCGGGCGGCCGAGTCCCGGACAGCCCGCGAACGACAGCCAGCAACGCTGGCAGCGAGTTGCCTGGGACCGCCCTGGCGATGTCGGCGATCCGCTGGGTGGCGTGCGAAAGCTCCAAGCTGGCAACAGATTCGGCGTCTACGGAGTCGACTGCCAAGGGGCTGGACTCGCCCAACGATCGGCGCAGGGCCGGCTCGTCGACCGCCTCGAACAAGGCTCGGCCGTCGTAGCCGCCCAGGACAGCCCTGCGCCATTGGGCTTCGGTGCTGCCGGGTCCTTGGGTCAGCAACTGCCAGCAGATCCGCGCGCCAAGGGAATAGCCGAGCAGGTCGGTGGGTCCGGGCTCGACGAAGCCGGACAGCGCAGCGACCGCCAGCGTGGCCAGCCCGTCCAGGGTGTAGGCGGAGGGATCGGTGGGCTTGTCTGACAGCCCGTGGCCCAGCAGATCCGGCGCGATCACGTACCGGCCGGCCCTGGCCAGTCCGATCAGGTGGCCGGTGGTCTGCCAGGTGTACTGGGCCGACGACCCGAAGCCGTGCACCGCCAGCACCGGTGGGGCCGCGCT
>JALYXB010000047.1 GCA_030947305.1 Actinomycetota bacterium
GCGCTGGACGGAGCCGCGCCGGACGAGTTCCCGGCAGCGGCCGAACCGGCCGCCGATCCTGCTGATGCTGCCGGGGCGCTGGACGACGAGGCGGCCCCGGAGGTTGCTGGCGCCGCCGAGACGCCTGCGCTGCCGGCGGCGGCGTTGGTGGCATCGTTCTTCTTGGTGCAGCCGGCCATCGCCAACGTGGCAACCAAGCCTAGCGCCGTGATCGCCACGATTCTGCGTTTGTGTGTCATGCCATCTCCTGCCTTTCGGTGATCGCGGTGGCCCGCGAGCTTGATGTCCCGCCGATCGGCGGCCTGCTGATGAATCGGGCAGCGCTGCTGCCGCACCTGCGATGAAGTCAGCCGCGCATCACCGGCTCCTCCCGGCGATCAAGATCTGCTGCCCGCAGGGCTAAGAAGCGCTCGGCCGCTGCGTCCCACCGACCATCAACTCGCGGTGTGTAGCAAGAGATCTCGGTGCTCTGTCCGATCACGTCCCTGATCTGCTGCTGGCCGTCCAGCTCGCCCAGCGCCGCCAATTGGACAGCCCCGTTGCCCAGCGCCGTTGCTTCGACAGGACCGCAGTACGTCGGCAACCCGGTCGCGTCCGCGGTCAGCTGGGCGAGCAGAACGTTGGCCGCTCCGCCGCCGACCACCGAGATGGACGGTGCCACACTGCCGGTGACCACGGCGATGTCGCACACCACAGCCCGATAGCCCAGTGCCAGTGAATCGACAACGCAGCGGGTGACCTCGGCGATGCTTTGCGGCGCCGGTTGGCCGGTCCTGACGCAGTAATCTCTGATCCGAGCCGGCATATCCCCCGGTGGCAGGAAGTCGGCGGCATCCGGGTTGACGATGGACACCAGAAGCTCTGCACCAGAAGCCATTTCGGCAAGTTCGGGATAGCTGACGGCGATCCCCTCGCTGGCCCACTGCCGACGACACTCCTGCAGGATCCACAGGCCCATCACGTTGCGGAGCAACCGGATCCGTCCGCCGTAGCCACCCTCATTGGTGAGGTTCGCCAACCTGGAGCCCGCCGTCACCACCGCCGTCGGAACTTCCACGCCGGCCAGCGACCAGGTTCCGGAGGACAGGAACAACGCCCCCTCGTCGACATACGGCACAGCAACGACGGCGCTCGCAGTGTCGTGGCCGGCAGGCAAGATCACCCTGGCGCCGGCCAGCGCACCTTCGGCGAGCTCTGGTAGGAGGGCGCCGACATCGGTGCCCGGCGCCACCACCTCGGGGAGCAAGTGCGTTGGTACCCCGAGATCGTCGAGAAGTTCTGTCGCCCAACGGTTCCGTGCCATGTCGTAAGCGCCAGAGGTGGACACGGCGGTGTATTCGCTGACGCCGGTGGCGCAGAGCATCCGATGGAAGACGTCGGGCATCATCTGCAGGGTCTTTGCGGACGCGAGCCGCTCCGGGTGGTCGGCGGCGTCGCTCATCAGCCCGAAGATGGCGTTGATCGACATGATCTGCACTCCGGTGGCGGTGTACAGCCGCTCCATTCCGACCGTTCGCAGCGCTCTGGCCAGCGCTACCGCACCACGCTTGTCGCGGTAGCAGGCCGGCTCGTCGACCAGATTGCCTGCGGCGTCGAACAATCCGTAGTCCACTCCCCAGGTGTCCACGCCCACCGAGGCGATCGGCCGGTCGCCGGCGGACAGCTCGGCGAGACCGGCGCGGATGTTGCGCCATAACGCCCCGACGTCCCAGCGCAGCATTCCCTTGCTGACCCGCGGGCTATTGCCGAATCTGTTGACGATCCGCAGCTCCAGCCGCTTGCCGTCGAACGCCACCGTGGTAACCCGGCCGCTCTCGGCCCCCAGGTCAACGGCGGCGACGGTGCGGGCCGTCATCTGTTCTGCCCGATGCGGCGATGCGGCGCTCGGCCGCCGCGAGCAGATGTCGGCAGCTCGAGAACGTCGCCCGTCACCGGTGTTGTTCTGATCGGAACCCCGAGGGCAGCCCACTGCCGAACGACCTCGGAGTCGATCCCGTCGTCGGTGTACAGCGCCTCGATGCTGTCGGTGGCGGCGAACGAGTGCAGTCCGAATTTCCCGACCTTCGAGGAGTCGAACAGTCCGTACACCCGATGGCAGGCCTGAGCGAGGAACCGCTTCGTCTGTGCCTCTTCCACCACCAGGTCCAGCAGGCCGTGCTCGGCGGACACCCCCATCACCCCGAAGAAGCCCTTGTCGATGCGGCCGCGGCCGGACAGCACGTCGCCGATCGGACCGACCATGGATTCCGCCGAGCGACGAAGTACACCGCCCGGCATCAGCACCATGGCGGTGGACTGCGCCAGAAACAGCTCGGCGGTGCGCAGCCCGTTGGTCACCACCACCAGATTGCGCC
Source organism: Actinomycetota bacterium (assembly GCA_030947305.1). GTDB lineage: Bacteria > Actinomycetota > Actinomycetes > Mycobacteriales > Nakamurellaceae > Nakamurella. The sequence goes on from JALYXB010000047.1 coordinate 2,355, forward strand.
GGTCGAGCAGCTCCTTGGCGAGGTAGAAGCACGTAGTCGATGAGTCCAGCGCAATCACGTCGCCGTGCATCACCATGGGTCCGGCCGCTGCAGCGATGGCCTTTTTCGCCGGTACCGCGTACCGCATCCGCATCTCGAAAGCGCCCTCGTCGGTCTCGCCCGCGCTCACCGCGCCGCCCCGCACGCGCCGCAACATCGATCGGCGCTCCAGCGCATCCAGGTCCTTGCGAATGGTCACCGACGAAACGCCGAATCGGTCGGACAGCTCCGCGACGAGCACCCGGCCAGTCCGGTCGAGTTCGGACATGATCGCTCGCGACCGTGCGAACTCGTCCACAGACGCCATTCGCAACCTCCGCGTTGAGTGCGGGTGTGGCCCGAGGAGTGATCCGGGGTGGCGCCAGCCGCCGCATAGGCGCAGACCGTAACCGCCAATAGCTCTAAACGTCAATGGAACGAAACGAAGTGAAACCGTAGCGGTTTCGAAAGGCAAGAAACCCGCCTTCAACCGCAGCGCCCCGCCGCCGATCGGGCTCATCGCGTGCCCTCGCCAAGCCGGCTCCGTGCTCGGATCGTTGCCAGCTCAGCACCGCATCGTCGCGGGAGTGGGTCAACTGTGAGCCACTACAGTGAAGGCCGCAGTCACCGCGCCCCGCGGTAGCCCGGCCCGTGAGGAGCGCACGTCGATGGTCAAGTTCAACGAGGGCGCGTCGCTGGACACCAGCCAGGTACAGGACAATCGCGGTGCCGGCGGTGGCGGTGGCTTCGGCGGTGGTGGCCTCGGCGGGATCCCGATCGGCGCCACCGGCGGCGGGTTGGGACTCATCGTCGTGCTTGTCCTTGCCGCGATTCAGCTTTTCGGTGGAAAATTCGGCAGCACCAACAGCAATACCGCACCGACCAGCTCCGGCAGCGGTCTGATGCAAGAAGCCGCCAATAGCGGCGGCACGGTCAGTACTTCGGACCTGGCCAGCAAGTGCAAGACAGGGGCGCAGGCCAACACCGATGACGACTGCCGAGTGGTCGGCTTCATCAATTCGGTCCAGGACTATTGGTCCAACGAGTTCCAGCAGCAGGGCAAGAAGTACACCACCTCGATCACGGTCTTTTACTCGGGCCAGACGCAGACCGGTTGTGGCACGGGCAGTAAGGATATGGGCCCGTTCTACTGCCCCCAGGACAGGCAGGTCTACATCGACCTGTCGTTCTGGCAGCAGCTGCAAACGCAGTTCGGAACCAACGGCGGGGTGTTCGCCGAGGGCTACGTGCTCGCGCACGAGTACGGCCATCACGTGCAGGATTTGTTGGGCATCTCGTCGAAGGTCCGGGGCGGGACTGGGCCAACCTCCGGTTCGGTTCGACTGGAGCTGCAAGCCGACTGCTACGCGGGCGTCTGGGCGAAGAACGCCACCACCACGCCGGGGCCGGACGGACAGATCCTGATCAGTGACATCACCGCCCAGGACATCAACAATGCGTTGGATACCGCATCGAAGATCGGTGACGACTACATTCAGACCCACCTGGGTGGCGGTCAGTACGACCCGTCGCAGTCCACCCACGGCACCTCGACACAGCGCGAGAAGTGGTTCAAAGCGGGATATTCAACCGGCAACCCGGCCAGCTGCGACACCTTCGGCGCCAACAACCTCGGCTAGATCGCCTCGTACTATCCTCCCTACGGTTCGCGGACCTGAAGGTGGTTCTCCTCGTTGGTCAGCTGATCGCCGGTGTGAACTGCGAACGTTGACCAGGTCCATGGTTGATCCGGTGCTCATTGACCCGCTCCGATGGGCTGGGAGGCGGCCCGTACCGGTCCACAGCTGATGTCCATGGCAACGCCGGCGCGGTGACCGTACCGGTGAAGTCCGAACAACGACGGCGCCATCACCCGATGACGGTGTATATCCGCCGCACCGCCGCGCCGGAGCCAATCGTTACCGATCTGCAACCGGAAGTGTTGCCCTGCAGGGGTTCTGGAGGGGTTGACTGTCGGACCTCGTTCGTAACATTGTTGGTATGGATGTGGCCGGGGCTTTTGACAACTGTGACGCTGGCGCAGCGACGCGCGCGTGTCGCAGCCGCTGTTGCTGCGCTGCAAGGAATCTCCCAGGTCATCCACCAGACCCCGAACGGTGAGCTGGCCTCCTTGGTGGGCGAGTTCGATCAGCTGCGCGCATTGGCCGACGCGGGCCTGGTTGTCGTCACCGCGGAGGCCGAGAAGCGAGGGGTGATCGCCGAATCGCCATGCGCCTCCACCACCGCCTGGGTCCGCGACGCGGCCTGGCATCTGCAGGCCGGCGGCTCAGCGGCGATCGCGAAATGCGCCGGAATCTTACGGCGCCATGATCTCGCGGTGTTGGCCGACGCGATCCGCACCGCCGACGTCACCCCCAATGTGGCGGCCACGGTTGCCTCCGAGTTCGACACCATCAGCCCCGATCTAGCCGCGGGTCTCGGGCCGATCGTGTTGGAGGCGATGATCAACATGGGAGCCGACCACGGACCCAGTGCTGTGAAACAACTCCGGCAGGAACTAGTCGCCCGGTACGGCCGCGAAGGCGCGTTCCAAGCAGAGCAGGACGCCAAGCGACGGTACGTGGATTTGGACCGCGGCCGTGAGGAGTCCGGGGTGTTTCACTACGAACTCGCCGTGGACGCTGAAGGACGCGCAGTGTTGGAGGCGGCGATCGGACCGCTATCTAAGCCGCAACCCGGACCCGCACCGAACAGTGAACCCGACCCGCGCTGGGCCGGGCAACGCCGCGGCCAAGCCCTCGTCGAAGTGTGCCGCCGCGCCACCGCCGCCGGCGCACAGATCCCCACCACCACCAAGGCCGCTCTGTACGTCACCATGACACCGAAGGACCTGATCCACTGCACCGGCTCAGGCACGACGATCGGTTCGCTGGACGGCGGTGCGATCCTGGCCCCGGAAACGGTCCGGAAGTTGGCCTGCGACGCCTCTGTCATTCCGATCGTGCTCGGCTCGAACAGCGAGGTCCTGGACGTGGGCATGACGCAGCGGCTGTTCACCTCGGCCCAGCTGACAGCCCTGTGGCTGCGGGACAAACACTGCACTTTTCCGGGGTGTGAGGCGCCGGCGCATTGGGCGGACGCTCATCATCTGAAGCACTGGCTCGACGGCCGACTCACCGACC
>JALYXB010000050.1 GCA_030947305.1 Actinomycetota bacterium
GAGTGGCACGGCGGTAGCGCCATGTCCTTCACCTCGGCGACGTTCCAGGCCGACACCAGGTGCCGGCGGGAGTCCGGGTTGCTACGCAGCGAGTCGAGGACGGCGGCGATCTGGTCGATGTGGCCGCCGTCCGGCGTGGGCCAGCTGCGCCACTGGTGCCCGTAGACCGGGCCCAGCTCGCCGTCGGCATCGGCCCACTCGTCCCAGATCTTGACGCCGCGGTCCTGCAGCCAGCGCACGTTGGTCGAGCCGCGCAGGAACCACAGCAGCTCGACGATTACCGACTTCAGGTGCACCTTCTTGGTCGTCACCACCGGGAATCCCTTGGACAGATCGAAGCGCATCTGGTGCCCGAAAATGCTGCGGGTGCCGGTCCCGGTGCGGTCGGACTTGTCTGTTCCCTCGGTGAGGATTCGGTCTATCAGGTCCAGGTATTGCTGCATGGCAGCCAGTTTAGAAGCCGCCGCCGTCACCGCGGCGCGACGCGCTGCGGAACACTGGTTGCATGAAGCTGTCCACCGAGGCCTGCCGGGAGCGGTTCGCCAGGGCACGAGTGGCACGCCTGGCCACCGTTGACATGGCTGGTCGACCGCATCTGGTACCGGTGTGCTGTGCGCTGGTCGGCAACAACGTGGTGACCGCGGTCGACCAGAAACCCAAGTCGACCACCGAGCTACGCCGCCTCCGGAACATCGCGGACAACGAGGCCGTCAGCTTGCTGTGCGATCACTACTCCGACGACTGGACGCAGTTGTGGTGGGTGCGGATCGACGGGGTGGCAACGATCACCGGCGGGGCTCAGCGTCCGGCGGCGCTCGCCGCGCTGCTGGCGAAGTATCCGCAGTATCGCGACGACCCGCCGCGCGGGCCCGTCATCTCGGTCGCCATTGAGCGATGGACGGGCTGGGCGTACCAGCACTGAGGGTGCCCCTCAGCCGATCTGCTGATCGACGTAGCACCAGCGCCACAGCTCGCCTGGCTCGAAGCTGCGCATCACCGGATGGCCCGTCGTCTCATAATGTCGGGTGGCGTGCTTGCCGACCGATGAGTCGCAGCACGCGACATTGCCGCAGCGCAGGCACAGCCGCAGATGAACGGGCCTGGTGCCCTCGGCGATGCAGTCCTGGCAGGTGTCGGCGTTCGGGGTGGCATCTGCTGCCGCCCGCTGCAGGTGGTCGCAGGCCGGCGGCGCGACCGGCTCGGCGATCACATCCTGGTCCAGCGCATCGGCGCGCCTGGAGATCGCCGACAGCATCGACTCCTCAATGTCCAGCGTCGACAGCACCGCGCCCAGCACTTCCTGGTCCACCTGCCCCTCTGTCCGCATCCGCAGCACCTCCTTGCGCTCCACCCCGAGGGTGAACAGCCGAAGTCGGCGGTATTCCTCGGACGGGGTCTCGGCGCTCGCGTCCCGGCCCAGCTGCTCCCAGATCTGGTCGGCCCGGTGTCGGATCCGTTGCTGCAGTAGATTTTTCGCCTCCGGACTGACGTCGTTGACACCGTCAAGGGCTGCCAACGACGCACTACCCGCCGTCTCCAGTACGGTGGCCGCGGCCAGCGCATCCTGCCGCGGGTCGGGACCGCGCACCCCCAGCCTGCGCACCAGTACCGGCAGCGTCAGACCCTGCAGCAGCAGTGTTCCGGCCGTGACGACCAGGGCAGCAAGGATCAACAGCTCACGGTGCGGTGTCTTCTCCGGGAGCAGGAAGGCGGCGGCCAGCGTCACCACCCCGCGCATGCCCGCCCAGCCGATGATCAGCGACCAGGAGAATGGCGGTCGGGTGACATCCTCGCTGCCGGGCACCCTGCGGAACAACACGAAGCGGCCGGCCATCACCCACAGCATCCGCACCACGATCACGGTTGCCAACATGGCGGCGCAGAACCAGATCACCGTCGCCGCCGGTGTTCCGGCGTGCTCGACGTCGGCGACGATGCTCTTGGCCTGCAACCCGATCAGCAGAAACACCGAGTTCTCCAGCAGGAACTGGATGGTGGTCCAGTTCGTGCGTTCGGAGAGCCGGGACTGGGCGGTCTGCACGATCGGCGCCTTGTGCCCGAGGATCAGCCCGGCGGTGACGACGGCGATGACGCCGGACGAGTGCGCCCGTTCTGCCGGCAGGTAGGCGGCCCACGGCAGGATGAACGAGATCGCCGTGTTCGCAACGGTATCGGTGACTCGGTTGCGCACCCAGACGGCGATGATCGCAATCAACACACCGATAGCCGCGCCACCGACAAGAGCCAGCAGGAAAGAACCGCCGATGCTCCAGGCGGTGGTGGTACCGGTAATGGCCACGATGGCGGCGCGCAGGCAGGTGATGGCGCTGGCGTCGTTCACCAGCGACTCTCCCTCGAGGATGGCCAGTAATCGGCGGGGTAGGCCAACCCGGCGGCCCACGGCGGTAGCGGCGACGGCGTCCGGCGGCGCGATCACCGCACCCAGCGCGAAGGCGGCAGCGAACGGGATGGGCAGGATCAACCGGGCCAGCAGCCCGACCACGCCGGCCGTCACCACTACCAGCAGCACCGACAGATAGCCGATCACCCTGATGTTCAACCGGAAGTCGACCACCGATGTCCGGATGGCGGTGGCGTAGAGCAGCGGTGGCAGCAGCCCGAGTAGGACCACCTCGGACTCCAGATGCACGTCCGGAATGAACGGGATGAAGGACGCGCCGATGCCCACCACCATCAGTACCAGCGGAGAGGACGCGCCCATCCGGTGCGCGAGCCGGTCGAAAAGCACTACTGCCAACGCGATCGCGCCGATGCCCAAGGCGATGTTCACCGCGTTATCGTCACACGAGTCCGACAATCCACCACGACCGCTCGTCAAGCAGTGGCTCGCGGACCAGCAGCCGAAGGAATGAACCCAGCCGTCAGATCACCCTGAGCCTGATGGTTTCCGGCAGCGCGCGCAGTTGCTCGACCACCGTGTCGGGTAGTTCTGCTACGTCCGTGACGACATACCCATTGTGCCCCAACGTGTTCAGTACCTGGCCCTCGATGTTCACGTTGTGCTCGCCGAGGATGCCGTTGACCTTCGCCAACACGCCGGGGGAGTTGAGGTGGAAGTGAATCAGTCGCCGGTCACCCGGCCGGCGGGGAAGGGCCAGCGACGGGAGGTTGACGCTGAGCGTTGTGCTACCGCCCTGCACGTAGTCTCTGAGTTTGGTGGCTACGAATCGGCCGATGTCCTCCTGAGCTTCCTCGGTCGAACCGCCGATATGCGGGGTGAGGATGACGTTCGCAATGCCCTGCAGCGGTGAGCTGAACGCGTCGCCGCGATTCTTCGGTTCGTCCGGGAATACATCGACGGCGGCGCCCGCGATATGCCCCGCCCGCAGCTGTTCGGCCAATGCCGCGTAATCGACGACGAAACCACGAGACAGGTTGAGAAACAGCGAACGGGGCTGCATCCTGGCGAACTGTTCGGCGCCGAAGAAGCCGGCGTTGCCGGCCCTGCCGTCCACGTGCAGGGTGACGACCTCAGCGATCTCCAGCAGTTCGTTGAGCGACGAGCAGCGCTTGGCGTTGCCGAGCGCCAGCTTGTCGTCGGTGTCGTAGAAGTACACCTGGAGGCCGAGCGCCTCGCCGATCACCGACAGCTGCGAGCCGATGTTTCCATAGCCGACGATGCCGAGTCGGCGGCCGCGGACTTCATGGCTGCCCGCCGAGTTCTTGTCCCACACTCCGTTGTGCAGAGCGGTGTCCTTCTCGGACAGCCGCCTGGCCATCATGATGATCTCGGCCGTTGCCAGTTCGACTACCGAGCGGGTGTTGGAGAACGGAGCGTTGAACGCCACGATGCCGCGGCTGGCAGCGTCGGCCAGGTCGATCTGGTTGGTGCCGATGCAGAACGCACCGATCACCTGCAGGTCCGGAGCGGCGGCCAGCACCCGAGCGGTGACTTCGGTCTTCGACCGGATACCGAGCAGCGAGACACCGGGCAGCGCCGCGATCAGCTCGTCCTCGTCGAGCGCGCCCGACCGGGTCTGGACCTCGATTCCGGCTTCGGTGAGGAGCTCGATGGCCAGCGGGTCGACGTTCTCCAACAGAAGTGCCTTCACGACGGCCATGTTCCCAGGCTGGACCCGCTACCCGGAGGGCAGGGTGCCGAGAAGATCGTCACAACCGACGGGTGCCACTACCCTGCGCGGACACCGTTCGGCCAGTCGAGGGCACGAAGGGCCCACTGCATAGGCAAGGATGGGCGCCATGACAGAGCAAGCGGTCATGGTGTCGGGGCTCACCAAGCGTTACGCGACCAGGAAGGTAGCCACCCAAGCCGTCGACGGTCTGGACCTGGAGATCGCGGTCGGCGAGATTTACGCGCTGCTCGGGCCGAACGGTGCCGGTAAGAGCACGACCGTCGAGATCCTGGAGGGCTACCGGCACCGTGACGGTGGCGAGGTGTCGGTGCTCGGCGCCGACCCACAGCGAGCCGGTTCGCGCTGGCGCGAGCGGATCGGCATCGTGCTGCAGACCACCAAAGACCTGTCGCTGCTGACGGTGCGGGAATCGCTTCACACCTTCGCCGCTTACTATCCGAACCCCCGGTCCATCCAGGAGACGATGGAGCTGGTGGGCCTTTCCGGCAAGGCTGACGTCCGCGGAAATGCGCTCTCCGGCGGGTTGCGGCGCCGGCTGGACGTGGCGCTGGGCATCATCGGTCGGCCCGAGCTGCTGTTCCTGGACGAACCGACCACCGGCTTTGATCCGGAGGCCAGACGACAGTTCTGGGGGCTCGTCTCCTCGCTGCGGGATCAGGGCACCACCATCCTGCTCACTACCCATTACCTGGACGAGGCAGAGGCGCTGGCTGACAGGGTCGGCGTCATTTCCGACGGGAAGCTGCTCGAGGTGAACACCCCGGACCGGCTGGGTGGCCGGGACAGCGCCAAGGCGCAGGTGTCCTATCGCGGCCCGGCGGGCGACATCGTCCGCGAGCTGTCGGAAACACCCACCCGGCTGGTCGCCCAGCTGGCCCAGCAGTTCGACGGTGGCGAGATCCCGGAGCTGACGGTCAAGAGGCCCAGCCTGGAGGACGTCTACCTGCAGATGATCGGAGTCTCGGACAAATGAGCACCAGCAGCCCATCGGTGACAGCACCGGCGTCGGTCAGTTTCATGGCCGTCTGCCGGGCGCGCGCCGTCGCCGAGATCAAGGCGTTCTTGCGGCAGAAGGAATCGGTCGTCTTCACCCTGCTGTTCCCGGTGATGATGCTGATCCTTTTCGGATTCATCTTCGGCCACAACGCCATCGGCGGCAGCGTCAACTTCTCCACCTACTTCGTGGCGGGGATGATCGGCGCCGGAGTGCTGGCGTCGAGCTTTCAGAATCTGGCCATCCAGATCCCGATCGAACGCGACGACGGTTTGCTGAAGCGGCTGCGCGGCACACCGATGCCCAAGGCCGCCTATTTCGTCGGCAAGATCGTGATGGTGCTGTTCGTTATGGTGCTCGAGGTGATCCTGCTGGCGATCGTCGGAGCACTCTTCTTCGGGCTGAGGCTGCCGGCCGATGCTTCTCGTTGGGGTGTCTTCGTCGCGCTGTTGCTGCTCGGGACTGCCGCTATGACGTTGCTGGGCATCGGGTTTTCGTCGGTGCCGAAGAACGGTTCCAGCGCGCCGGCCATGGTGACGCCGGTGGCCTTGGTGCTGCAGTTCATCTCGGGTGTCTACTTCGTCTTCACCGATCTGCCTGGCTGGCTGCAGTCGGTGGCTGCGATCTTCCCGCTGAAGTGGCTGACACAGGGCCTGCGGTACGTGTTCTTGCCCGACGGGGCCCGCATCAACGAAGCGGCCGGCAGCTGGGAACTCGGCAAGGTGTTTCTGATCTTGGTGGTGTGGGCCGTCGCCGGGTTGGCGTTGTGCATCACCACCTTTCGCTGGCGCAACAAGTCGGACGGCTGACCTGCCCAGTGGCGGGATCTGCCGCACCCCGCCTCCCACCAGGTAGCGAAACACTGACACGCCACGCCGAGCGCGTTCGGCGTGGCGTGTCAGGTTTGCGCTACCTCGGGGGTGGAGTGCTCGGCCCAGTCGGGAGGGCAAGTGCAAAGATGCACGTTGTGGCGTCCATCAGTGCGGTTGATCGGCAGGGGCCCGGATGAGCGATCGCTTGAATTGGGCAGGCAACTACGAATACCGCGCCCCGACGCTGCGCTCACCGCATTCCGTCGACGAGCTGCAGGAGCTGGTGGCCGCTTCCTTGCGGATACGCGCGCTGGGAACAAGGCACTGCTTCAACGACATCGCCGACACCGACGGCATCCAGGTGAGCCTCGCCGAGCTGCCCAGGCGGGTCGACATCGATGCCGTGGCGTCGACCGCCACAGTGGATGGCGGCATCACCTACGGCCAACTGGCGCCGGTGTTACAGGAGAACGGCTGGGCGCTGTCCAATCTTGCGTCGCTGCCGCACATCTCGGTTGCAGGGGCCTGCGCAACCGCCACCCACGGTTCCGGACGGGGCAACCAGAATCTCGCCGCCGCCGTCGCCGGGATGGATCTGGTGACCGCGTCCGGCGAGATCCGCTCGGTGAAGCGAGGCGAGCAAGACTTCGACGGGATGCCCGTCGGGCTGGGCGCGGTCGGCATCGCCAGCGCTATCACGCTGGACATCGTTCCGGCCTACGACGTGTTCACCGAGGTGTTCACCGGGTTGCCATGGGCAATGCTGGTCGAACGGCTGGACGACATTGCCGCCGCCGGCTACAGCGTGAGCGTGCTGCCGAACTGGCGGGCCGACGGGCAGGCGAAGGTATTCGTCAAGCAACGTTCGGGGGAGACAGCACCGGGCCGGACCGAATTCTTCGGCGCTGTTGCGGCCACCACGCCGCTGCACCTCATCGACGGCATGGACGCCAGCAGCTGCACCCCGCAGCTGGGCGAACCCGGGCCGTGGTACCAACGACTGCCTCACTTCAGGCTTGAGTTTACCCCGAGCGCCGGCCAAGAACTGCAGGCGGAATACCTGGTGCCGCTGGCGAACGGCCGACGGGCATTGCGGGCCGTCAAGTCGCACGCCGCCGAGCTGGCCGACCTGGCGCTCGCAACGGAGGTCCGCACAGTGGCCGCCGACGAGCTGTGGCTCAGCGGCTCCTATCGGACCGACTGCCTGGCCATCCACTTCACCTGGGTGCAGGATCAGCCGGCCGTCACCGCGCTACTCAGTCGGCTGGAAGCCTCCATTGCCGAGCTGGATGCCAGGCCGCACTGGGGGAAGCTGTTCACTACCAGTGCTTCTCGACTTCGAGAGCTCTACCCGCGGCTCGGCGACTTCGTCGACCTGAGCCGGCGGCTCGATCCCCACGGCACCTTCGGTAACGACTTCACCCGTCGCAATCTGGTGCAGGCCGCACCCGGCTAGCCGATCCGTTCGGGCTCAGCCGGGAGTTCCGCTGATGTTGACCAACCAGTTGACGCCGAACTTGTCGGTGAACATGCCGAAGGTGTCTCCCCACGGTGCCTTGTTCAGCTGTTCGCCGATGGTGGCCCCGTCCGTCAGCTTGTCCCAATAGCCGCGCAGCTCAGCCTCGTCCTCGCCGCTCAGCGAGACCGAGTAGTTGTCGCCCGGCGTGTATTTCATGCTGTTGGGGATGTCGGCGCCCATCAGCACCAGCCCGGTCGGCGAGGTAAGCATGCCGTGCATGATCTTGTCCTGCTCGGCCGGATCGTCGCTGCCGTGCAGCTCGCCAAAGGTACTCAGCGTGAGCTCTCCGCCGAGCGCCGCCTGGTAGAACTCCATGGCCTGCTTGGCGTTGTCGCGGAAGGTGAGATAGGGGTTGAGTCTGGTAGTCATCGGTGGGTAACCGTCCGTTCGGTCGAAGGGGTAGCCCCATCATCGAGCCAGTGCCGCGGGCAGGCAAGGGCCAGCCTGGATTCGCCGCCCGCTCGCGGCTCAGTCGCGCCGTTATTCCTGGTTGCTGAAGGCGGCATCGAAGGACGTTGTGGGTAGATCCCACAGCAGCGAGCGGATGTAGCCGACGGCCTGTTTCGCGCCGTGCAACCGGTCCATCCCCGCGTCCTCCCACTCGATCGAGATCGGCCCCTGGTAACCGATCGACTCCAGGGCTCGAAACGCGTCCTCCCATGGCACATCGCCATGTCCGGTGGAGACAAAGTCCCAGCCGCGCTTGGGATCTCCCCACGGCAGATGCGAGCCGAGCACACCGGCCCTGCCGTTGTGCGGCCGCATCCTGGTGTCCTTGCAGTCGACGTGGTAGATCCGGTCGGCGAAGTCGACGATGAAGCCGACGGGGTCGATGTGCTGCCACATCATGTGGCTCGGATCCCAGTTCAACCCGAATGCCGGGCGATGTCCGATCGCCTCCAACGACCGCACCGTTGACCAGTAGTCGTAGGCGATCTCGGACGGATGCACCTCGTGGGCGAACCGGACGCCCTCGGCATCGAAAACGTCCAGGATCGGGTTCCACCTGTCGGCGAAGTCCTGGTAGCCGTCATCGATCACCGACGCCGGCACCGGCGGGAACTGCGCAACGTACGGCCAGATCTTCGACCCGGTGAAGCCGACAACCACCTCGACGCCGAGTTTGCGCGCCACCCTGGCGGCCCGCTTCATGTCCTCGGCCGCCCGCTGCCGCACGCCCTCCTGGTCGCCGTCACCCCAGGTGGACGGACGGACGATGGCCTGGTGCCGAAAGTCGATCGGATCGTCGCAAACCGCTTGCCCCGTCAGGTGATTGGAGATGGCGTAGACCTGCAAATTGTGCCGCTGCAAAATGTCCAGCCGGGATTGCAGGTAGGCGGGGTCGGTGTCGGCGCGCTCCAGATCGAGGTGGTCACCGGAGGCGGCGATCTCCAGACCGTCGTAGCCCCAGCCGGCGGCCAGCCCGGCCACCTCGTCGAACGACAGATCGGCCCATTGCCCGCTGAACAGGGTGACTGGGTGTGTGCTCACTGCGATGCTCCTTCCACGGCGACCCAGCTGCCGGACTGGGCGGATACCACAACGGCATCGGTCAGGGTGACGGCCCGCAGGCCGTCATCGAAGGTAGGCAGTCCGTCACGCCGGTCGCCGCCGATGGCCGCATAGCTGTCGGCGACGAAAGCGTTGAACGCGTCCTGGTAGCCCAGCGGGTGCCCCGGTGGCAACACCGACAGCCGCAGCGCATCCTCGCTCAGCGACAGGTCGCGCTGCAGCAGTTCGGAGCCCTTTCGGCGACCCAGCCACAGCGTTTCCGGGTTCTCCTGGTCGAACACCAGGCTTTCGTCGGTGCCGGAGATCTCCAGGTGGAGCCGGTTCTTCCGACCGGCGGCGACCTGCGAGACCAGCAGGGTGCCGATTGCCCCCGAGGTGGTCTGCAAGAGCACCGCGACCAGATCCTCGGTGCTGATATCGGTATGCGTTGCGCGTCGGTCGAAAACGGTACGGGTGACCGCCTGCAGCCTGCTGATCCGATCGCCGGTGACGAACTCGGTGAGGTCGACCAGGTGCGAGCCGATGTCGGCGAAGGCCCGGGAGGGTCCGCCGACCGCCGCATCCACCCGCCAGTTGTCGTCCGCGCTGTCCAACAGCCAGTCCTGCAGGTAGCAGCCCTGGATACTGAGCAACCGGCCGGCGTCACCGGCCGCCACCCTGGTCCTCGCCTCCCGCACCATCGGATGAAACCGGTAGACGAACGGCACCGTCGCCACCACCCCGGCGACCCTCGCCGCCGAGGCCAGTTCGGCGGCCTCCGCTGGGGAGGTGGTGAGCGGTTTCTCGCACACCACATGCTTGCCGGCCCGGATCGCGGCCAGCGCGTACTGGAAGTGACTCGTGTTGGGCGACACCACATGCACGACGTCGATACCGCCGTCGATCAGCATGTCCTCGAGCGAGTCGAACGCCCGGTCGATGCCAAGGGCGGCGGCGGCCCGCGCCGAACTGGCCGGACTGGAGGACACCACTGCGGCCAGCGTGGCCCGCGCGGCCCTGGCGGCCCGGCAATGGACCTGACCCATGAAACCGCCGCCGACGATGCCGACCCGCAATGGGGCGGTCACGACGGTCTCGGCCGGCTTCGTCACAGCGTGGCGATCTTGGGATCCCACGTCTGAAGGACCGGCGGAGCCTTCTGGAAGCTGCTGACGACGGCAACCGACTCGCCCTTCTCGGCGGACTCGGCGATCGACGCCATCATGTCCAGCACGTGGAAGGCCTGCTCACCGCTGGCCCGTTCCGGTCGGCCGGCCCTGATCGCCTGCGCCAGCTCGGCTATCCCGGTGCCGCGGGTGGAGACGGAGCCGACCGCCGGGTGCGGGACGCCGTCGTCGGACGACCCGTCGAATACCGTGGAGACGCCGTCGAACCGGTTCGGATCCGGGAACGCCAACGTCGCGGAGGCGCCGTTGATCTCGACGAAGCCGAACCGACTGCGGTGCGACTCGAAGCTGAAAATGACCTGTGCCGACGATCCGCCCTCGAATTCGATGAGGGCGCTGTGGTGTGACGGGACCGTGACGTTGAACTCGGTTCCGGCCCGTGGTCCCGAGCCGATGGTGCGCATCGGCCTGGCGGTCGACGCGGCTGCGGTGACCTTTCGGGCCGGTCCGAACACCTGCACCAGGGTGGTCAGGTAGTAGGGGCCGATGTCGAACAGCGGACCGCCGCCGTACTGGAACAGGAACTCCGGACTCGGGTGCCAGGAGTCCGGCCCGGGCGACTGCATCAGCGCCAGCGCGGTCAGCGGTGCACCGATGCTGCCGTCGGCGATCAGCCGCAGGCCGGTCTGCAGCCCGGCGCCGAGGAAGGTGTCCGGCGCCGTCGCCACCCGCAGGCCGCGCTCGGCGGCGTCCGCGAGCAACTGGCGGCCGCTGTCCCGATCGAGGGCAAATGGTTTCTCGGTCCAGACGTTCTTACCGGCGGCCAGTGACTGCCGCGCCACCTGCACATGAGCCGCCGGGATGGTGAGGTTGACGACAATCTCGATGTCCGGCCGGGCCAGCAACTCGTCGACCGTTCCACTGGCCGGCACGCCGTACTTCTGCGCCTGTGCCTCCGCCCTGGCCAGGTCGATGTCGGCCACGAACAACACGTTCAGGTCGGGGAAGACCGTCAGATTGTCCAGGTACTGGCTGCTGATCACTCCGGCACCGATCACTCCGATGCCGACGGGGCCGGTCGCACTCATGCCGTGACGTCGTTCGCCGTCATCCACGCATAGCTGTCGCGCACGGCGTCGAAGACGTCGCCGGTGAAGTCGTCCAGCTCCACCACTCGTCGCGCCCGCGGCGCGGCGGCCAGGATCGTCGCAATATCCAGCGTGCCGGAGCCGACGGCCGTCTGGTCCTCGTTGCGCTGGGTGGCCGGGCCGTCCTTGACGTGGATCAGCTGCACCCGGTCGCCGAGGCGGCTCAGCAGCTCAGGGGCGGACACCCCGCCGACCTCCGCCCAGTAGGTGTCGACCTCCAGCACCACGGCGTCGTCCAACTCTGCCGCGAACACCTCTATGGCCGGGACGCCGTCGATGGAGTTCTCTGTCTCCCACCAATGGTTGTGGTAGCCGACTACCACACCATGCTCGGCGGC
>JALYXB010000062.1 GCA_030947305.1 Actinomycetota bacterium
CGCCGGCCCCATGACCGCCCGCGACGTCACCGATTGGCTCGCCACCCGGAATTTGGCGCTAACCACAGTGCTGACGGTGCTCGGCCGGCTGGAGGGCAAGGGTTTGGTCAGGCGATCACGCGACGGCAGGGCGCACACCTATCGTGCGGCGTCCGGGCGGGCCGAGCACACGGCGAAGCTGATGCGGCAGATGCTGGAGAGTGCGGGCGATCGGCAGGACGTGCTGACCCGTTTCGTCGGCTTCGTGACCGCCGAGGATGTAGCGGCCCTACGCCGAGCACTGAGCGAGCCCTGATCTGCCGCAGACACATGGCTGTGCGCAGGGGCCGTTCCCGACTGGCGGTTTTCCTGGACCCGTGGGCGCTGATCCCTACCGGCGATCCCCGCTCGCCGAGGTGGTTGGCCGCAGCTGCGGCGCAGCACCCGCTGCGACGGGGTAATCTCCTCTCGCCGAAGGTCTGCTGCCCGCAAGGGCCGCAGGACAACAGGGAACCCGGTGCGAATCCGGGACTGCCCCGCAGCGGTGACCGGGAACGACAGCCGTCAACATAAGCACTGGGTCTGAAAAGACCTGGGAAGCGATGGCCAGTAGGACAGCGGTGGGTGACGTCCATCCCGCCGAAATGCCTGGGAGTCCGAAGACCTGCCGTCGGTGTATCCGCCGCCGGTGGATGCTCGTTTCGGGGCCGCGAGGGACGGCCGTGGGCGGTCGGCCGCACAGCCGGGCCCGCTGGATCCGGACCCAATTACTGCGTCTGACCTGGAGCACGACGTGTCCCGCATCTCCTTTCACCCTCCCATCGCCCTTCGATCGGCGGTGGTGACAATTCCGATTATCGCCGCCCTGCTCCTCGCCGGGTGCTCGAGCAACACCGCCGCCGACAGCTCGACCACCGCCGGCAGTTCGTCCACCGCCGGCAGCTCATCCACCGCCGGCAGCACCAGTGCCTCGTCGTCCGGCCGTGTCGCGGCGACCGTCACTGCCACGCCGTCGGCGGCCCCGGCCGCATCATCAGCATCATCGGCGGGGTCACAGGCAGCGTCACAGGCAGCGTCATCGGCGAGATCCTCGGCCGGTTCATCGGCGACGGCGTCGAGCAGCCACCCGACTTCCGTACAGACAACTCTGGACCCCACGGGCTGCATCACCGGCTTCAACTCCACTACCGACTACTACCCAGTCAAGCAACAGGTGGAGTTCGCCAAGACCCTCAGCTTCAGCTACCACCGCTCATACCAAGTGGTCACCGTTACGCCGCCTGGTGCTACCGCCGAGCGCTACGTGCTGGTGCACTGCGGGGCCCCGAAGCCGGCGCTCACCGGCACCCTGGCCGGCGCCCAGGTAATCACCACACCGGTCACCTCGCTGTATTCGGCGTCGACCACGCATCTGCCGAGCCTGGTCGAGTTGGGCACCTTGAACGCGCTCACCGGTGTCTCGTCGACGGCATTCGTCTCGGAGGAGCCGGTACTCGACTACATCGCCCGACACAAGGTGGCGCAGTTCTCGCCCAAGGGCACTATCGATGCCGAGACGGTGATCAAGGCCAAGCCGCAGCTGCTGGTCGAGGGCGGATTTCCTGATCCCGCCGACACCAAGCTGAAGGCCGCCGGCGTGCCGGTACTGCAGGACCAGGATGCGTCCGAGACCGACCCGCTCGGCGAAGCGGAATGGATCAAGTTCTTTGCGGCGCTGACCGGCACTGAGAAGACGGCGACCGCCGCGTTCGGCAGGACCGTCAGCAGCTACCGGCAGACGGCGAAGTTGGTGGCCGGCGCCTCCAAGGTGCAGATCGTCCCCGGCAACCCGTATCAGGGCTCCTGGTATGTGCCAGGCGGAAAGTCCTACAAGGCCAAGCTGTTCGCCGACGCCGGCGGGACGACAGCCTGGGCCGCGGACACCTCGACCGCATCGATCAAAACCAGCTTCGAGCAGGTGTACGCGAAAGCGTCGAAGGCGCCGGTCTGGCTGGCGGCAACCACCTGGACCACCGAGAAGCAGGCGCTGGCCGAGGATCCGCGGCTGGCCACGTTCGCGGCCTTCGCCGCGCACAATGTCTGGGATCCGGTCAAGGGGGTGACGGCCGCCGGCGGCAACCCTGCCTACGAGCTGGCCGCGGTCCGACCGGATCTTATGCTCGGCGATCTGGTGGCGATCCTGCACCCGGACCTGTTGCCGCATCACCTGTTCGCTTTCTACGCCAAGCTCACCTGACGGATGATCAGGTGACCGGGTGAAGTCTCATCCTGCCGTCGTGTTGACGGTCCTGGTGCCGGTGTTCGCGGCTGTATTTGTTGCCGCACTGTGCATCGGCTCCGAGGTCATCCCGCTGTCTGCGGTGTGGGGCTGGATCACCGGCCACGGCGCCGGCGACGACGGGGCAAGGGCGCTGCTCGTGGAGTTTCACCTGCCGAGGGCACTCACCGCGGTCGCCGCCGGCGCCGGACTCGCCGTCGTCGGGCTGCTGATGCAGACGCTGTTCGCCAACCCGCTGGCCGACCCGTACATCCTGGGTGTCTCGTCGGGAGCCAGCGTCGGCGTGGCGCTGTCCATCCTCGGGACCGGCAGCGCCGCAGCAGGTTTCACCGCCGCGTTCGGGCCGATGGGTCGGTGGGGAACCGTGGTCGCCGCCAGTGTCGGTGCGCTGGTGGTGCTGGCGGCGGTGTTGTTCGCCGGCCGCTGGGTGCGCAGCGTCGTCTCGCTGCTGGTGATCGGGGTAATGATCGGGTCGGTAGTCGGCGCCGGGGTATCGCTGCTGTTGGCGTTCGCCGACCCCGACCGGGTGCAGAAGTTCGTCCTGTGGAGTCTCGGCTCCGTCGACGGCACCTACCTGGGCGACATGATGGTGCTGCTTCCGGTCGTCGGCGTCGGAATCATTGCCGCGCTGGTCATCTCACCGTCGATGAATGCGCTGCTGCTCGGCGAGCGCTACGCCGCAACGATGGGAGTCAACGTCCGCCGCATCCGGACCGTCGCGATCGTGGTGACGGCGGCGGTGTGCGGTGTCGTCACCGCGTTCTGTGGTCCCATCGCGTTTCTCGGGATCGCGGTGCCACACCTGGCCAGGGCGTTGATCGGCAGGGCCGACCATCGCCTGCTGGTGCCGGCCTGCGCGCTGCTCGGGGCAACCGTCTGTCTGATCTGCGCCGTGGTCGCCACCCTGCCTGGCGCGGACGGTGTGCTGCCGCTGAACGTGGTGACAGCGGTGATCGGCGCGCCGGTGGTGGTGATCGTGCTGCTGCGCAGCCGGGCCATGGCGGCCGGCCAATGACGGCGGTGGCACGTCAGGTCGGGCTCCAGCTCGAGCTGGCCGGCCTGTCGGTTGGCTACCGGAAAGCCGCTGTGCTGCAGCCTGTTTTTCAGGTCGCGGCGCCCGGCAGGGTGACGGTCTTGTTGGGGCCCAACGGATCTGGCAAGTCGACCCTGCTGCGGACAGTCGCCGGTCTGCAACCGGCGCTGACCGGGTCCGCGACCCTCGGCGGCCATGACCTGTTGTCGATGAACCCCAGGGTCAGGGCCAGGATGTTGGCCGTGGTGCTGACCGACCGGTTCGAGCCAGGGCTACTGCGCGGCGGGGATGTGGTGGCACTGGGTCGCCACCCGCACCTGGGCGTCAGCGGAGCCATCCGGCCGGCCGACACCGCTGCCATCGACGAGGCGCTAGCCGCGGTGCACGCCGAGGAGCTCGTCGACCGGCCGTTGGCGGAGATGAGTGACGGTCAGCGGCAACGAGTCCTGGTGGCCAGGGCGCTGGCTCAGCAGCCGTCCCTGCTGCTACTGGACGAGCCGAGTGCGTTCCTCGATGCGCCCAGCCGTATCGAACTGTTGGCGGTGCTGCGCAGGGTCGCCGAGGACCGGGCCATTCCGGTGCTGGTGTCCACTCATGATGTCGAGGCGGCCATTCGGGCCGGCCAGGACGGCTGGGTGATCGACAGGGGCGCCGTCCGGTCCGGGCCGGTCGACGTGCTGGCGCGCAGCGTGATCGGGGAGGCCTTCGACACTCCCGCGGTTCGCTTCGATGCGTCGGACTCGACGTTCCGGTTGCGCTGAACCGCTGCAGCTGATGCCCCCTGCTGGCGGGTGACGGCTGGGCGAGCATCGGGCGAGAAGGTCCTCGGTAGGTGAAACAAATCCTGAAAAGGGGACGCCAGTATCGTCGCATTGACCGTTTCCACCGAGTTCGCGGATCTGGCGACCCTTTTCCAGGAGATTCTGCCCGTCCCTGGATTCGACACTCCGCGCCTGCGGCCGGGGTGGCGTTGTACTCGCCACAACTGCCAGTCGTCCCGCACGAATCGGCCGGCACCCGGTCGGTGCGGCAGCCGGCGCTGTGCTCCCGCCTCAGCGTGAGGTCGGCCGGGATCGAGGCCTCGGTCAGTGCTCCGGACCAGGAAGCAGCTCCGCTGACGGCGAACGCCCTTGCCGCCGGCCGCTGATGCCCGTGGGATAAGGCGATGGCAACGATCTTGATTCTCGGCGGCACGGCGTGGCTCGGCCGCGAACTGGCGCGACAGGCGGCCGAGGCGGGACATGCGGTGACCTGCCTGGCCCGCGGGACGGCCGCCGCCACTCCCGGGGTGGAGCTGGTGAAGGCAGACCGCGAGAAACCTGGCGCCTACGCCGGTGTTGTCGGTCGGTCCTGGGACGTGGTGGTCGACGTCTCCCGGCAACCGGGCCAGGTCCGCGAGGCGGTCGCCGCGCTGGCGTCCTACATGGGATCCGCCGGGCAGTGGGTGTTCGTCTCCACCGGCTCGGTCTACTCAGGCGGCGCAGAGCACCATTTCGGGAACGAAGGCGACCCGACCAAAGAGCCGCTGACCGAGGACGTCGCCGATCCCGAGCACTACGGCGAGGGCAAGGTGGCCTGCGAATGGGCCGTCCTCGACGTTCTCGGCGCCGACAGGGTGACGATCGCCAGGGTTGGCCTGATCGCTGGTCCCGGTGATGGTTCGGACCGATTCGGCTACTGGCCCGCCGCGTTCGGCAGGGCCGTCGCCGACGGTGGCCCGGTAATGGTCCCCGACGTCACCGACCAGTCGGTGCAGCTGATCGACGTCCGCGACCTGGCCGGCTGGCTGCTGCACGCCGGTGTCAACCACTGCGCCGGCACCTTCGATGTGGTCGGCGCCGCGAGCACCGTGGGCGAGCTGCTCGACGCGGCGAAGGAGGCAGCCGGCTTCACCGGTGAGACCGTTGCCGTCGAACCCGATTGGCTTATCGATCAACAGGTTGCCTACTGGGCGGGACCGAGGTCGCTGCCGCTCTGGCTACCCGCCGGGCATGAATTGTTGGTGCGGCGGACGGCGGCGAAGGCGGTGGCCGCCGGACTTGACCGCCGAGCGTACGCAGAGCTGGCCGCCGACGTGCTGGCCGACGAGCGCGACCGCGGCGTCGACCGAGAGCGGCAAGCGGGGCTGACC
The DNA here is from genome assembly GCA_030947305.1 of Actinomycetota bacterium. GTDB lineage: Bacteria > Actinomycetota > Actinomycetes > Mycobacteriales > Nakamurellaceae > Nakamurella. Next base: position 5,422 of record JALYXB010000062.1, read on the forward strand.
AGGGCCGAAGAGCTTGAGCTGATCAATGCCTGGCGTGCTGAATCCGTGCTGCACTAGTACACCGGGTAGACGGGTGCTGGGCATCTTGCCGCGGTGGATCGCAATGCTGCCCGGATAGCTCCATCGTCGGCGGCCGCGGCTGTGCTGGAATCAACCATTGCGGCTGGCATTGATCTGCTCGCGCAGAATGTCGGCGTGGCCGGCGTGCTGGGCGAGTTCGCGAAGCACCTGCAGGTACAGCGCCCACACGGTGCGCTCACCGCGGCCGTTGACGGCATGGTCCAGCGGCAGCTTCGCCATGGCGATGCGCGATGCATCGCACCTGCGTCGGTGGGCCTGCTGGATCGACGCGATGGTGTCCGATCCGGCGAGGGTGAATGACCGGTCCGGGGTGTTGGCAATACCGATCTCTAGGTACGTCCGACCGGTGACGGCTTGGTCGAACCAGACGCCCTCGACATAGGTGACGTGTTTGAGCAATCCGAGCAGGCTGGTTTTGGACGGCACCAGCTGTAGCCGCGCCTGTTCCTCGGTCAGGCTGTTCAGGCTGTCGTGTAATGCCGTCCGGTATTCGTCGAGCAGCTCGTCGAGTCTGCCTCGGAGATCCGCGGCCCAGGCAGCGTTTTCGGCATCTGTAGGCATGACCGCGCACCCTACCGCCAACGTTCCACCAGGTTCGTCACCGCCGTCGCCCGAGACGCCCGTTGCCGAGCAGGGGCGTGTGCCCCGCCGGGCTCAGGGCAGCTCGGCATTCGTTGGTCGAAAACCCTGTAGAAATCGAGTTGTGCTGTGAGAAAGGCGCGCGGTGAGGTCCAGCAGCACGTCTCCAGACCAGCTCCGCCACTCGACAGGGCGAGCCGGTGACCGTTGTACTCAAGATGCAGGATGTTGCTTGACACGGGTGGACGAGCTAGCAAGGGAGCCCCGATGAGTTCCGAGATTTCGCCGGAACAGTTTCGCGCCGCCGACGGCGTCGAGGACTGGCGGCTGCTGTTCGACGGCGCCAACGTGTTCTACCGGACCCAGTCGATGTTGGCAGGGGCGTCACTTGCCGGAACCATCGGAGCGCTGGACGGGATGGCCGACCTCGAAGCCGCGGTGGACTTGCGGGCCGATGGGGTCACTGTCCGGCTCAGCTGGTACTCAGGCTTCACAGAGCAACACATCTCGTTGGCCCAGCAGATCTCAGTGGCGGCTCACGCGGTGGGCGGGCAGGCAGATGCGTCGCGGGTGCAGGTGGTTCAGATTGCGGTGGATGCCCTCTCTATGCCGGCCGCGGTGGCGTTCTGGCGAGTCGTCCTCGGCTACCGCCAGCGGGGCGACGAGGATCTCTTTGACGACCGAGGCCGCGGTCCGCAGCTGTGGTTCCAACAGATGGATGAGCCCCGCCCACAGCGCAACCGCATCCACGTCGACATCTCGCTGCCTCGGGTGGAAGCCCACGCCCGCGTGCACGCCGCCATTGCCGCCGGCGGCATCCTCATCAGCGACAGCCACGCTCCGCTGTGGTGGTCCCTGGCCGACCCGGAGGGCAACGAGGTCGACATCGCCGCCCACACCGATATCGACTGATCCCGGTGCTTCTCTTGCAAAAGTTCTTCTGCTGCAGGGATTTGCTCACCGGTCGGCTCACGTTTTGCCGCCGCAGGCCGTCTGCAGGATGAGCGCCCCGACCGGGAGCGGCCCACCATTGAACGCAGGAGAGGACACCATGTCGATCGAGAACAACAAGGCCGTCGTCGGCCGCTGGTTCACCGAGTTCTGGGGCGAGGACTTCAACCCGGCCGTCATCGACGAGCTCGCCTCGCCGGACATCCGTTTCGAGTACTCGTTGCACGCGCCGTGTCGTGGCCGTGACGAGGTTCGGGCTTTCGCCACCAAGTTCCGGGCGGCGTTCCCCGACCTGAGTTTCTCCGGGACAGCCGAACTCATCGCCGAGGGCGACTACGTTGTCGGGCAGTGGATCGGCGGCGGCACCCAGACCGGTGACGCATTCGACGATATGCCCATCGGTGCTCTGCCGGCCGGCACAGGCAAGGCGATGCGATTCACCGGCACCTCGATTCTCAAGGTCGAGGACGGCTTGATCACCGAAGAGATCGGTCTCGATGACGGCGTCAGCGTCCTTCAGCAGTTGGGCCTCATCACGGCGGCATGACCAAGGGAATGCGAAGCTGCGGCCGCCAGTGGCTGCGGGTCGAGGTCCGTCGGCACTGCGATCGGTATCACCGCAAGTTCGCCTCATCCCAGTGATCCGGATCTTCCCGAGATTACTTGATTCCCTTTGCGGGGCAGCCTAAGTCCGGTAGCGGAAGTGAATCCGGCCCCGGGTGAGGTCGTACGGGCTGAGCTCGACCAGCACCCGGTCGAACGGCAAGATCTTGATGTAGTTTCGCCGTACCTTCCCGCTGATATGTGCCAACACCTGGTGGCCGTTCTCGAGCTCCACCCTGAAGTTGGCGTTGCGTAGGCACTCGACCACCGTGCCCTCGACTTCGATTCCCTTTGCTCGTTCTGGCATGTACGTTGGTTCTCCGGTTCGCGAATGTGAGGTGAAATAGCGCGGTTGTATAGGCCGCCGAGGAGTTAGCGGCGCACCAGCTCCAGATTGCTGCCGGCGCGTTGGCCGCCAATGCCCTCGAACAACGCCATCGCGGGTCCGTTGGATTCGTTGACCTCGGTCGATGCGGTGCCGACTCCGGCGCTGTGAAGCGAGCCGAGCAGGTGTGCCAGCATCGCAATTGCTATGCCCCGCCGCTGTTCGTCGGCCAGCACTGCGATCAGCCCGATCCGTGGTTGTCTGGTGACGGCCACCACCCGAACCAGTCCCACGTAACGATCGAGATGTGTTGCTACCAAATACTTCAACGGATCCGCCGGGGTCGTCCCGTCCGGGCGGACCAACACCTCGGCCGGCATCTCTTGCCAGCCGATGCCGGCCTCAACCT
>JALYXB010000187.1 GCA_030947305.1 Actinomycetota bacterium
GTCGGCGGAGACGGCGAGTGAGCAGTGCCGGCTCGGCCGGCAAACGCGTTGTGCTGGGCGTCAGCGGTGGTATTGCCGCCTACAAGGCCTGTGAGCTGCTGCGCCGACTGCGGGCGCTCGGCCACGATGTCACCGTCGTTCCTACCACCGCTGCGCTGACCTTCGTCGGCGCAGCCACTTTCGAAGCATTGTCAGGTAACCCGGTCGCCACCGATGTGTTCACCGACGTTCCTGCCGTCAGGCACGTCGCCACCGGTCTGCAGGCCGATCTCGTCATGGTGGCGCCCGCCTCCGCCGATCTGCTGGCCAGGGCCGCCGCCGGAATGGCGGACGACCTGCTGACGGCCACCCTGCTGGTCACCAGGGCGCCGGTGCTGATGGCTCCGGCCATGCACACCGAAATGTGGACCCATCCGGCCACCGTGGCGAACGTCGCCACCCTGCGAAGCCGCGGCGTCACCGTGATTCCGCCGGCAGTCGGCCGGCTGACCGGTGCCGACTCGGGCGCCGGCAGGCTGCCCGACCCCGAGCACCTCGCGCAGTTGGCTGAGCTGACCCTGCACGCCGCGGCAGTCGGCCGCGATGCATTGCCGCTGGACCTGGTCGGCCGCCACCTGGTGGTTACCGCCGGTGGCACCCGCGAGCCGCTGGACCCGGTCCGGTTCCTCGGCAACAGGTCGTCGGGTCGGCAGGGCTACGCGATTGCGATGGTGGCCGCCGCCCGCGGCGCCGCGGTGACGTTGATCGCCGCGAACACCGCGCTCGCCGACCCGCCGGGAGTGCAGCTGCACAGGGTGACCACCGCCGCCGAGCTGCAGGCGGCCGTGGTGCAGGTCATCAAATCCGCAGATGCGGTGGTGATGGCCGCCGCGGTGGCCGATTTCCGTCCGGCGCGGCCGGCCGCCCACAAGATCAAGAAGGCCGCTGGCAGGGTGCCCCCGGTGATCGAGCTGATGCAGAACCCCGACATCCTGGCCGGCCTGGTCGCCGACCGGGGCGATGCCCGGCGGCCGGTGATTGTCGGATTCGCCGCCGAGACCGGTGACGACCAAACCTCGCCGCTTGAGTTCGGCCGGCAGAAACTGGCCAGCAAGGGCTGCGATCTGCTGGTCGTCAACCGCGTCGACGAGGGGCGTGGATTCGAGACCGACGACAACGCAGCCGTCATCCTCGCTGCCGGCGGCGGCCGCACCAAGATGCCGTTCGGGCCGAAGACCGTGCTCGCCGCTGCCGTCTGTGACGCGGTCGTCACTGCCATGGACGCCAGTGCCCGGTCGGTGCGTGCCCCGTCAGCCGATAGTCTCAATACGCCGAAATCCCACGTCAGCACGGAAGACACCCAAGGAGCATCAACGTGACGTCCCGTCTGTTCACCTCCGAGTCGGTCACCGAGGGCCACCCGGACAAGATCTGCGACGCGATCAGTGACTCGATCCTGGACGCGTTGCTGGCCGAGGATCCCGACAGCAGGGTGGCGGTGGAGACCATGGTCACCACCGGTCAGGTGCACGTCGCTGGCGAGGTCACCACGTCGGCCTATGTCGACATCCCGACGATCGTCCGCGACACCGTTCTGAAGATCGGCTACGACTCGTCGGCCAAGGGTTTCGACGGTGCATCTTGCGGCGTCAACGTGGCGATCGGCGCGCAATCTGCGGACATCGCCCAGGGCGTCGACAACTCCGAGGAGGCCCGGCTGGGGGCTGCGGGTGCTGCCGGCGCTGCGGATGACATCTCCAAGCAGGGCGCCGGTGACCAGGGTCTGATGTTCGGTTACGCCTGCATCGACACCCCGGAGCTGATGCCGCTGCCGATCGCGCTGGCGCACCGGCTTTCCCGCCAGCTCACCCAGGTCCGCAAGGACGGCACCGTCCCGTACCTGCGCCCGGACGGCAAGACCCAGGTGACGATCGAGTACGTCGGCGACAAGGCGCTGCGGTTGGACACCGTTGTGCTGTCCACCCAGCACGCGGACGACATCGACCTGGACAAGCTGCTGACGCCGGACATCATCAATCACGTGGTGGAGCCGATCGTCGCCGGTCTCGACCTTGACATCAGGAACTACAAGTCGCACATCAACCCGACCGGTCGGTTCGTGGTCGGCGGCCCGATGGGTGACGCCGGCCTGACCGGCCGCAAGATCATCGTCGATACCTACGGCGGCATGGCGCGGCACGGCGGCGGCGCCTTCTCCGGCAAGGACCCGTCGAAGGTGGACAGGTCCGCTGCTTACGCCATGCGCTGGGTGGCCAAGAACGTGGTGGCGGCCGGCTTGGCCGAGCGGATCGAGGTGCAGGTCGCTTATGCGATCGGGGTGGCCGCTCCGGTCGGGCTGTTCGTCGAGACCTTCGGCACCGAGCAGGTCGACCCGGACAAGATCGCCCAGGCGATCAACGAGGTCTTCGACCTTCGCCCCGGCGCCATTATTCGCGACCTGGACCTGAAGCGGCCCATCTACGCGCAGACCGCGGCCTACGGCCACTTCGGCCGCACCGACATCGAACTGCCGTGGGAGTCGACCGACCGCGCCGACGCACTCAAGTCCGCGCTCGGCCTGTAGTCGTCAGCTGTAGTCGCCCGAAATCTGTTGCACCTGGTGCAGCCCCTGATCAAGGCCGGCTAGTTGGTCGGTCGCATACTGCAGGTCTTCGCCGGCATTCATGTCGCCGAGTGAGGTGGCAGTGAGGCTCGCTTGTTGGGCGAGGTTCAGATAGCGATCGACGCCGGACTGTAGGCGGGCCGTCATGCTGTCAAGGGCCCGTCGCATATCCGCGATCCGCCGCTTGTCGGGGTCGGCGCTGTCCTCGAGCGTCGCCAACACCTGCTCCTGCAGCAGCACCCGGCGGCCGGTCTTCTCCAGCGCCGATCTGGTCTGCTCAGCGGTCGCCCCGATTCCCTCGCGGACCGGCTCGATGTCCGGCAGCGCCGACTGCAACCGCAGCTGGGCCGACCGCAGCTGCTGGATCGGCTGGTAGGCCGCCGAACTGGTCGGCAGCACCGCCGGCCTACGGTCGGGCGCTGAGCGGCGTGCTCGCCCGGCCTTGCGGAGCCGGGCGATGCGCACGGAGTACTGCACTCCCACCGCCGCGAAGATGAGCAGCAGAATAGCGCTGAATCCGCCGATCACGTTGGCGGCACTGGTGTGGTGTTGGGTGCCGTCGCCGGGGCTGGCGCTCAACGCGACGATCAGCACCAGGAGCAGCGCCACAGCGATCAGGTGAGCAATGCGGCGCCGCTTCGCCAGGGTGGCCAGGTCGGCGGGTCCGGTCGGCGCGTCGACCAACCTGCGCACCACGGATCGGCGGGCGGCATTGTCTTCGGAGCTCACCACCCGATGATGCCATCCGAAGATTTGCCCGGGTGGCCATTCGGAGTGACGGACGGTCTACCGCCGGCGGACCGCGGTGAGCTGTCTGGCAGCCATGGCGATCATCACCAGTGCGACCACAATCAGCACCACACCGACGACCAGCCAGGTCTTGGTGCCGCTCATCGAGCTGCCGGAGATGGCGTTCGCGCCCTGCAGCGTCCACACCGCACCCAGCAGTCCGACCAGGGCCCCGACGATCAGCAGAGCCCAGTTCTTCATCCCTGGATGGTATGCACCTGTGGACAACTGCGTCATTGACGGCCGCATCTGATATCCACGTGGGATGACGCCGCCGCGCTCCCGCACCGCCAAGCCGGCCGGTACGGGTACCCGGGCGGCCGCGGCGCAGTCGGCCGGCACGCCGTCGACAGCGAAGAAACCGAGCAAGACCGCCGCCCTGCCGTCGCCGAAACAGCCGGTCGAGCTGCTGCCGGTGGCAACGGTGGCGGTCGACATCTCACTGTCGCATCTGGACCGGCCCTTCGACTACCTGGTGCCGGCCGATCTGGGCGAAACAGCACAGCCAGGCGCGCGGGTCAGGGTGCGGTTCGCCGGCCGACTTGTCGACGGGTTCGTGCTCGATCGGCTGGAGCGGTCTGAGCACGGCGGACGGCTCGGCTACCTGGAACGGGTGGTGTCGCCGGAGCCGGTGCTGACCGCTGAGGTTTTGGCGCTGGCCAGGGCGGTGGCCGACCGTTATGTCGGCAGCCTGGCCGATGTGCTGCGACTGGCCGTTCCGCCCCGGCATGCCGGGGCGGAGACCGCGGTGCCGACCGCGCCGGAAGCCGCTGGCGATCAGCCGCCCACCGCAGGGCAGCCAGTCGCCGGTGCCGATCGGCCGGCCGACATCACCGCTGCGCTGCCGGCCGGGTGGTCGGACTATCCGGCCGGATCCGCATTCCTGACAGCCGTCACCCGCGGCACCGCCGCCCGCGCCGTCTGGCAGCCGACACCGGGGGAGAACTGGCCGGTCCGACTGGCCGAGCTGGCGGCCGCCGTCGAGACGACCGGCCGCGGCGTGCTGCTGCTGGTGCCCGATGCCCGCGATCTGGCCAGGCTGGACGCGGCGCTGGCGCAGGCATTGCCGGCCGAAAGGTACCTCACGCTATCGGCAGACCTCGGACCGGCCGAGCGGTATCGCCGGTTCCTGACCATCCGCCGCGGCCTGGCCCGGATCGTCGCCGGCACCAGAGCCGCCGCCTTCGCGCCGGTCGCCGAGCTGGCGCTGACGGTGATCTTCGACGACGGTGACGAGTTATTTGCCGAGCCGCGTGCCCCCTATCCACACGCCCGTGAGGTGCTGATGATGCGGTCAGCCGCCGCGGGGTGCGCGCTGCTGGTCGGCGGGTTCTCCCGCACCGCTGAGGCTCAGCTGCTGGTGGAGTCGGGGTGGGCCAAGGAACTGGTGGCCGCCCGGCAGACGGTGCGGTCGCGAATGCCGCGAATCGAAGCACAGGGCGACAGCTATGCGATCGGCGCGGATTCGGCGGCCTCGATGGCCAGACTGACGCCCGCAGCGTTCGCCGTAGCCCGCGCCGCCATCGCCGCCGATCGGGCAGTGCTGGTCCAAGTGCCGCGGCGCGGCTACCTCGACGCGCTGGCCTGCCTCGACTGCCGTCGGCCGGCCCGCTGCCGACGCTGCAACGGCCCGCTCGGCCTCAACGCCGGTCAGCGGATCCCCAGCTGCCGCTGGTGCGGCGCCCCTGAAGCGCATTTCGTCTGCCAGGCCTGCGCCGGTCGCGAGCTGCGGGCGGTCGGCCAGGGCGCCAAGCGGACGGCCGAAGAACTCGGCAGAGCTTTTCCCGGTGCGGCGCTGATCACCTCGGCCGGCGACACCATCCGCGAATCGGTGCCGGCCGGGCCTGCCGTCGTGGTGGCCACCCCGGGGGCCGAACCGACCACCGAGGGTGGTTATGGGGCGGCGCTGCTCCTGGACGGCGGGGTGATGTTGTCCCGACCGGACCTGCGGGCGACCGAGGAGACGCTGCGCCGCTGGATGACAGCCGCCGCCCTGGTCCGATCCGCCGCCGACGGTGGCCGGGTGGTGCTCGGGGTGGACGGTTCCCTGCCGACGGCGCAGGCACTGATTCGCTGGGATCCCGGTTGGCACGCGGCCCTGGAACTTGCCGGCCGCCGGGAACTGGGCTTCCCGCCGCTGGTGGCACTGGCGTCGCTGACCGGCGACGAGGACAGCGTCAAAGGTGCGCTGACCGACCTTGAGTTGCCGGCAGGGGCGGAGGTGCTCGGCCCGGTCGTCGTGGACGCCCCACCGGGGCCTGGGCGGCCGGACGAGCCACGGCTGCGGGCGCTGTTGCGGATCGGTCAGCCTGGCCGCCGTGAGCTGGCCGCCGCCTTGCGGGCGATGGCCGCCGAGCGATCTGCGCGCAAGGGGGCAAACCCGCCGCGGATCCAGGTCGACCCTGCGGATGCGTTGTGACCGTCGATGCGGGAACTGAGTGCCTAAAAGCGGGTCGCGAGACGACCAGATTCTTTACCTGCTTCGGGTATTCGCGTTCTGGCGACGCATTCTCAGGAATTGGGCGGACTACAACGGCCCGGTCCCCCGCGACATCGCCGGCAAATTGTCGGCTCAGAGGTCGATCCGGCACTGCAACCGCGCGGCCACCTCGGGCCAGTCGTCGACGAGCACCGAGAACACCACGGTGTCGCGCCAGCTGCCGTCCGGCCTGGCCATGTGCCGGCGCAGCACCCCCTCGCGTTGCGCGCCCAGCTTGGCGATCGCGGCCTGCGAGCGGGTATTGATCGAATCGGTCTGGATCTTCACCCTGCCAAAGCCGCAGTCGTCGAAACAGTGCCCCAACAGCAGTATTTTGCAGGCCGGGTTCACCGCGGTGCCCCAGACGGCGGGCGCGTAGGCAGTCCAGCCGAGGTGGGCCCGCTCGTCGACCAGCGAAAAGTCACCAAGGCTGGAGGTACCGACGACGGTGCCGGCACTGCCCAGCGGTGAGTCGGCGACCAACCGGGCGATGTACTGGATCCGCTCAGCGGGGTCGGGGATGTCCTCGGCGCACTGCGCCGGCGACGTCGGCCTGTTCGGCGGTCCGCCGTTATAGCCGGCGGCCCATATCCGTTCGTCGTCCAGCAGCGAGAACAACTCGCCGGCATCTTCCGCGGTCGCCAGGTCAAGCCGGACGATCGGGCCGACCAGTGACCGACCGTCCGGCATCCGTGCCGTCATGTGGGTGTCCCTTCGGTCATAGGTAGCGGGCCGTCACCAGGGGTGTTTCATCAGGGCTGGGTCACCAGGGGCTTGGCCGGTAGTCCTTGAGGAAGCAGCCGTACAAATCGGTACCCGCCTCACCCATCACGATCGGGTCGTAGACCCTGGCCGCCCCGTCCACCAGGTCGAGGGGCGCATGGAATCCCTCGTCTGCCAGCCGGACCTTGGTGTGATGCGGCCGCTCGTCGGTGATCCAGCCGGTGTCCACCGCCGTCATCAGAATGCCGTCGCTGTCGAGCATCTCGGCGGCGCTGGTCCTGGTCATCATGTTGATCGCAGCCTTGGCCATGTTGGTGTGCGGATGGCCGGGTCCCTTGTAGGCGCGGGAGAACTGGCCCTCCATTGCCGAGACGTTGACGATGTAGGTGCGGCTGGCGGACGAGCGGCGCAGCGCCGGACGCAGCCGGGACACCAGCAGGAAGGGCGCCGTCACGTTGCACAGCTGCACCTCTAGCATCTCAAGCGGCTCGACCTGCTCCACGACCTGCGTCCAGGAATTGGTGTGCGTCTGGTCGGGCACTAGGCCGCCGGCGTCGATGGCGGTGCCGGCGCTGATCCTGTCCGGCGACGCCGAGCCGGTCTGCATGGCCAGCGAGGTGACGTCGGCCGCCGCCAACACCGGATGCGCCTTCACCGATCCGGCAAGCGCCGGCGGGTGCGCGTCGTGGGCGCGGGCGAAGCTCCGGATGCTGACCCCACGAGCCGAAAGCTCATCCGGCAATGGCTCGTCCTCCGCCTGCACCAGCGGCTGGTAGGAGCCGGGACTGCGTCGCACCGTCTGTGCTGCGTTGTTGATGATGATGTCCAGATGGCTTGCGGCGTCGAGGGAATCGGTGAGCGCGATCACCTGGGAAGGATCGCGAAGGTCGATCCCGACGATGTCAAGCCGATGCAGCCACTCGGATGAATCCTCAATCGCGGCGAACCTGCGGGCAGCATCCTTCGGGAATCTGGTGGTGATGGTGGTGTGGGCGCCGTCCCGCAGCAGCCGCAGGGCGATGTACATACCGATCTTCGCCCGACCCCCGGTGAGCAGCGCCCGCCGACCGGTGAGATCGGTCCTGGCGTCACGCTTGCGGTGGCTGAAGGAGGCGCAGTCCGGGCAGAGCTGGTGGTAGAAGTGATCGACCTGGTTGTACGGCCGTTTGCAGATGTAGCAGGGCCGGGGTCGCTGCAGGATTCCCGCCAGCTGGCCGGTCGCCGACGACTGCAATTTGTCGCCGCGAGTCTCGTCGTCGATCCTGTCCGGCGCCGCTGTCGCCGTCATCGCCATCACGGCCTGGTCGGCGGCGGAGACGGCATCCCTTCTGGCGGCGCGGCGATGCTTCTTGAGCGCCTTGAACATCGTGCCGGTTGCCCGCCGCAGCGACAGATAGTGCGCGTCCTGTTCGTCCAGCAGGTGCGCCGACTCCAGAACCCGGATCGCGGCGGCGATCTCGGCTGCGGTCGGCGGATTCTCGGGAGTAACCACTCGTCGATGATAGGGACTGCGGGGGTGGCCCCACGTCGTCAGATGCGGGCGGCCGCCAGCTCGGTCAATAGCGGCAGCACCTCGGCCGGTGCTGGCGTGGCGGCGATCTGGGCAGCGACGCCTGCGGCGGCGGTGCGTTCCGGCGAGTCGCCGAGCAGCGCACCGACGGCGGCGCCCATCGCGCCGTCCGGCTCGTCATTGCCGACCACCCTGGCCACGCCCATCGCGGTCATCTCGCCGGCGTTCATGAACTGGTCGGCACCTTGCGGCATCAGCACCTGCGGGATACCGGCTGCCAGACAGCCGAGAAGGGTGCCGGTGCCACCGTGGTGAACCGCCAGGTCCACCAGCGGCAGGATCGCGTGCTGCGCGACGAACTTCTCGACGTGGACTGCCGCCGGCAGCTCGCCCAGGGCGGCCGGATCGCCGCGCTCACCGACCGCCACCAGCACCTCAGCGCCCTGCGCTGCCGTCTCGATCAACGCTCGACGCAGCGCTTCGGTGGCCCCGAACGAGACCGTGCCGAGGGTGACGTACACCCGCGGATGGCTGGCCGCCAGGGTTAACCACTCTGGAGGGCCACCGGGGTGCTGGCTCCAGCCGACGGTGCGGATCGGGATCCGATAGGGCTCGGGGTCGCCGCACCACGGTGCCGGCAGCGGATCGAGCAGGGCAGCGGCGAGCAGCGGGCCCGTTGACGGTTGCCGACCGCGGTCGGTCCATTCACTGCGACGGAACCGGCGGGTGGCGTCGTGGATCATCGCGCCGAACGGCGCCCAGCGTCCGACGCCGAAGGCCGCGGCTGGAACGTCCAACAGCTCGGCGGCGATCCCCGCCGCAGTGTTGGCGCTGTCGTAGATCACCAGGTCGGGCCGGAAATCGGGTAAGCCGGAGAGCAGACCTGGCAGCATCAGGTATGGGGTGGTGTCGCCGAAGTGGGCAAGAGCGATCTCTATCCCTTCGGCCGCTGGGTGTCGCTCTTTGGTCAGCCGCTCCACCTCGGACAGCGAGAACGGCCGATCGAACGGGTCGAACGTCGGCAGCGGCAGCCGATCCGCGAACGGCCATCCGACCGCGACCACCACCTGATGGCCGGCATCTCGGCACGCCAACGCCAGCGGCATCAGCGGGTACAGGTGGCCATGAGCCGGTATGGCCGCGAATGCGATCCGCACGGCTGCTCCTTTCGCTGCCGACAGCTGGAAGAGAGCGTTCGATGGCCGCCGGATACCTGTCCGCTCCATCCTTCCCACTGGGCGCTGATCAACACCGATCGCGCTGGCGAAGATCGCCGCTGGGGCGGATGTGACAGAAATCGTCAACTTCGTCAGCGGGGTACACGTTGACGAGCGCCGGCACCTGGGCCGGGTCGCTGCGGCGCCGGGGCACGGTGTCCGACGATTAGACTCGGCCGGCAACCCCACCGTCCGACCCCGTGTCGTGGCGCCGTCCAGAGTGAGGAACACCCTGCGCATCGTCTTCGCCGGTACTCCCCAGGCCGCTGTTCCCTCCCTGCAGGCCCTGATCCAGACGCACCGTTCCGGCGCTCACCAGATCGTCGCGGTCGTCACCAGGCCGGACTCGCGGGTCGGCCGCGGACGGACCCTGCGGGCCTCACCGGTGGCCGAGGTGGCGCAGCAAGCGGGGCTGACGGTGATCAAGGCAGCCGGTGCCAGAGATCCGGAGTTCGCCGACGGCCTGCGCGCGCTGCGGCCGGACGTCGGGGCCGTCGTTGCCTACGGCGCGATCCTGCCGCAGCCGGTGCTGGACATCCCGGTCAACGGGTGGGTCAACCTGCACTTCTCGCTGCTACCTGCCTGGCGCGGCGCAGCACCGGTGGCCGCAGCGATCCGCAACGGCGACCAGCTGACCGGCGCCAGCACCTTCCGACTCGAGGCGGGTCTCGACACCGGACCGGTGTACGGCGTCGTCACCGAGCCCATCGGGCCGCGGGACACGGCCGGAGATCTGTTGGGAAGACTGGCGAGCAGCGGTGCAGCGCTGCTCGGCCGCACCCTCGACGGCATCGCCGATGAATCTCTTGAGCCGCAGCCCCAGCCGGTCGAGGGAGCCAGCCATGTCGGCAAGGTGACGATCCAGGACGCCCTCATCGACTGGACGGCACCCGCCGTCGTGGTGGATCGGCAGATCAGGGCGATGACGCCGGAACCGGGAGCATGGACCGAGAGTCGTTGGGGGAAAATGGGTCTGGGTCCCGTCGAGCCGGGGGACGGCAGCGGGCTGGCCCCCGGCGAGCTGCTCGTCAGCAAGCGTGAGGTGTGCGCCGGAACCGGCAGCACCGCCGTCAGGCTCGGTCTGGTGATGGTGCCCGGCAAGAGGCCGACACCGGCAGCGGACTGGGCCCGTGGGGCTCGTCCGGACAAGGGTGAGCTGCTCGGCGGCGGCGAAACCGTCAGCGCTGCAACACCTCCCGCCTGATGATCGGCCGACCAGCATGAGCCGCGCGCCCGGCAAGAGAAGCCGCGGGTCGACGGGACCACGGCGCCGCCCGGAAACCAGCCGGCCACCGGTGGTCGATGCAGCCAGACAGGTCGCCATCGACCTGCTGGCAGCGGTGCGCGAGCGCGGTGCGTACGCGAACCTGGCCCTGCCGGAGCTGATGCGGGAGGCCGGCATCTCCGGCCGGGATGCGGCACTGGCCACTGAACTGTCCTACGGCAGTTGCCGCGCCCTCGGCCAACTGGATGCGGTGATCGGCGCCTGCGGGGACAGGGCACTCGGCGAGCTGGACGGCCCGGTGCTGGACGCCCTCCGGCTCGGGGCATATCAGTTGCTGCGCACCAGGATCCCGTCCCACGCCGCCGTCTCGGCCACCGTCGACCTGGTTCGGGCGGGCCGGAATCCCGGGGCCGCCGGCTATGTGAATGCGGTGTTGCGGACCATCTCCAGAGCCGACCTGGCAACGTGGATCGAGCGGCTGGCGCCGGAGCCGTCCACCGACCCGATCGGCCACCTGTCGATGGCTACCTCGCATCCGCGGTGGATCGTCTCGGCCATCTCCGACGCGCTCGGACCGGATACCGACCAGCTCGAGGCGGCGCTGCAGGCCGACGATGTGCCACCAGCCGTGCACCTGGTGGCACGGCCCGGCCGCATCTCGGTGGACGAGCTGGTGGCCGACAGCGGCGGCGACCAGGCGCGCTACTCACCGGTGGGGGTGTACCTGAGCTCCGGCGACCCGGGCGCCATTGTTGCCGTCGCCGACGGCAGGGCTGCCGTCCAGGACGAGGGATCGCAGTTGGTGGCCATCGCGTTGGCCAATGCCGAGCTGACAGGTTCGGACGCGCGCTGGCTCGATCTGGCCGCCGGTCCTGGCGGGAAGGCCGGCCTGTTGGGTGCGCTGGCGGCTCAGCGCGGCGCCGGCGTTGATGCCGTCGAGGTGTCGGAGCATAGGGCAAAGCTGGTGCGGCGCACCACCTCTGGGCTGCCGGTAACCGTGCACATCGCCGATGGCCGCGACCCAGGGTTGCCTGCGGGGAGCTACGACCGGGTGTTGCTGGACGCGCCGTGCACGGGTCTGGGCGCGCTGCGCAGACGGCCGGAGGCCAGGTGGCGGCGCGACCCGTCGGACGTCGCCGACCTTGTCCGGCTGCAACGCCAACTATTGGCGTCAGCGGCTGTGTTGGTGCGGCCAGGTGGCCTCGTCGGATACGTCACCTGTTCGCCGCACCTGTCCGAGACGGTCGGCATCCTCGGCCGGCGGCCCGACGATCTCGAGTTGGTCGACGCCCGCCCGTACCTGCCGGGCGTTCCCGATCTCGGTGACGGGCCTACCGTCCAGCTGTGGCCGCACCGGCACGGCACCGACGCGATGTTCCTGGCCTTGCTGCGCCGCCGGTAAGCAACGTCGGGCAGCGGAAGGATGCGCGCCGGGGGGATCGCCGCGGGGCAGCTTCACGCGCCGGGCAGCTTCACCCGCCGGGCAGCTTCACCCGCCGGGCAGCTTCACCCGCGGGGCAGCTTCACCCGCCGGGCAGCTCGGGAGGCCAGGAATAGGGTGATGGCCGTGGCTCCGCTGATCGCTCCGAGCATTCTGTCCGCAGACTTTGCCAGGCTTGCCGATGAGGCAGCCCGGGTGCACGGCGCCGACTGGCTGCACGTCGACGTGATGGACAACCACTTCGTGCCGAACCTGACGATCGGGCTGCCGGTGGTGAAGGCGCTCAAGCGGGTGACGGACATTCCGCTGGACTGTCACCTGATGATCGACGATCCGGATCGCTGGGCCATCGGCTACGCGGAGGCGGGCGCCTACAACGTGACGGTGCATGCGGAGGCGGTAGACGACCCCGTCGGCATCGCGCGTGATCTGCGAGCGGCCGGCGCCAAGGCCGGCCTTTCCGTCAAACCGGGCACGCCGCTGGACGAGTGGGTGGAGGCCCTCCGCGGCTACGACACCCTGCTGGTGATGACCGTTGAACCTGGCTTCGGTGGCCAGAGCTTCATGCCGGAGATGCTGGACAAGGTCCGCGCTGCCAGGCACCTGGTGCAGACCGGCCACCTCACCGTCGTCGTCCAGGTCGACGGCGGGATCGGCGAGGACACCATCGCGGCCGCGGCCGAGGCGGGCGCCGACTGCTTCGTCGCCGGCTCAGCG
The DNA here is from genome assembly GCA_030947305.1 of Actinomycetota bacterium. Lineage (GTDB taxonomy): Bacteria > Actinomycetota > Actinomycetes > Mycobacteriales > Nakamurellaceae > Nakamurella. Next base: position 12,704 of record JALYXB010000187.1, read on the forward strand.
GTCTACGGCGCCGACGACCCTGCGGCAGCGGTCGCAGCCCTGCGGGAGCGAGCGGCGCAGGCAACGGGCTGACCGTCGCCAACCCCACACCCGCTCCGGCCGTTGCCGGCGCGGCAGGGTGGGAGGATGGAGCCATGTTCACCGGGATCGTCGAAGAGGTGGGCCGGGTCGCGGCGATCGACGTCACACCCGGCGGTACCGACGCGTTGCTGCGCATCGACGGCCCGCTCGTCACCAGCGACGTCGGCCACGGCGACTCGATCGCGGTCTGCGGCGTCTGTCTCACCGTCGTCGCCTCCGACGAACGCAGCTTCACCGTCGAGGTGATGGGCGAGACGCTGCAGCGCACCACCGTTGGCAGCTGGCACCCGGGCACCATGGTGAATCTCGAGCGATCCGTTACACCCACCAGCAGGCTCGGCGGACACGTGGTGCAGGGCCACGTCGATGGCATCGGCACCCTGGTGAGCCGCCAGCGGAACCCCGGTTACGACGTGCTGACCTTCGCCGTGCCACCGTCAATCGCTCGTTACATCGCCGACAAGGGCGCCATCGCCATCGACGGGATCTCTCTGACCGTCGTTGCGGTCATCGACACGGCGGGCGGCGCGCAGTTCACCATCGGCGTCATTCCGCAGACACAGCGCGCCACCAACCTGGGTGCCGCCGCCGTCGGTGCCGCGGTGAACATCGAGGTGGACGTGATGGCCAAGTACGTCGAACGGCTGCTGGCCACCAGTGCGGTCGCCGGCAGATGACGGACCTCGCCGGTCAGCACGGCCCGACAGCAACGTCCAGCGGGCCGGCGACCGCCGAAGCGGATACCGGCTTCGACTCGATCGAGACAGCAATCGCCGACATTGCCGCCGGCAGGGCGGTGATCGTCGTCGACGACGAAGACAGGGAGAACGAGGGAGACCTCGTCTTCGCCGCCGCCATGGCCACCAAGGAGCTGGTGGCGTTCACCGTCCGGTACTCGGCGGGCGTCATCTGCGTGCCGCTGACCGCAGCCGACTGTGAGCGGTTGGCGCTTCCGCAGATGCTGATCGACAACGAAGATCGCAAGGGCACCGCCTTCACCGTCTCGGTGGACGCGAAACACGATGTGACGACAGGGATCTCGGCCGCCGAGCGGGCGCTGACCATCAGGACACTTGCCGACCCGGCCACCGTCGCTGGCGACCTGAGTCGACCCGGTCACGTTTTCCCGCTGCAGGCACGCGAGGGTGGGGTGCTGGTGCGGCCCGGACACACCGAGGCGGCCGTCGATCTTGCGACGCTGGCCGGACTGCCGCCGGCCGGCGGGATCTGCGAGATCGTCAACGACGACGGATCGATGGCCAGGTTGCCGCAGCTGCGGGAGTTCGCGGCCGACCACGGGTTGACGTTGATCTCCATCGCCGACCTGATCGCCTACCGGCGGGCAAGGGAGCGGCAGATCCGCAAGGTCGCAGATACCCGACTTCCGTTGCCGCAGGGGGAGTTCCGGGCGATCGGGTATCTGTCGATTGTCACCGGTCGCGAGTTGATCGCGTTGGTGTACGGCGACCTCGGTGACGGCGAGAACGTACTGACCAGGGTGCATTCGGAGTGCCTGACCGGCGATGTGTTCGGCTCGCTGCGCTGCGATTGCGGCCCGCAGTTGCATGCTGCATTGGCTGCCGTTGTCGCGGAGGGCCGCGGTGTGGTGCTGTACATCCGTGGCCACGAGGGGCGCGGAATCGGCCTGCTCGACAAGCTGCGCGCCTACGAACTGCAGGACAAGGGCGCCGACACCGTCGATGCCAACCTTGCCCTCGGCTTGCCGGCCGACTCCCGCGAGTACGGGACGGGGGCGCAGGTGCTGGCCGACCTCGGCGTCTGTTCGATGCGACTGCTCACCAACAACCCGGCCAAGCGCGCCGGCCTTGAGGGCTACGGCCTGCGCATCATCGAGCGGGTACCGCTGGCCGCGTCGGTCAACCCGGAGAACGTCCGCTATCTGACGACCAAGCGCGACCGGATGGGTCACCGCCTCGACGACTTGGGCAGCAAGTCATGAGTGGCCATGGACGACCGGACGCCGAGCTGCCGAAGGCTGCCGGGCTGAAGGTCGGCATCGTCGTCAGCCGGTGGAACTCCGACATCACCGATCAGCTGCTGGCCAGAGCCGCGGCCACCGCGGCACAGGCCGGCGTCCCGTCGCCGACTGTTGTGCGGGTGTCCGGTGCCATCGAGTTGCCGGTGGTGGCCCAACAGCTGGCCACCGATCACGACGCGGTGGTGGCTCTCGGGGTGGTGATCCGTGGCGGCACACCGCATTTCGAGTACGTCTGCGACTCGGTGACTGCCGGCCTCACCAGGGTGGCGCTGGACGCCGGCACGCCTGTCGGCAATGGCGTGCTCACCTGCGACACCCTCGAGCAGGCAGTTGACCGCAGCGGTACCGACGGTGCGGCAGAGGACAAGGGTGCCGAGGCGATGATCGCCGCGCTGAGCACCGCGCTGCTGCTGCGCGAATTGCGCAGCCCACGGTCGGGAATGGGATTCGGGACGTGATGACCGAGAGAACAATCCTGCTGCGGGTCCGGCCCCGCCGGATCACCGGCTACGCCACTGTTGCCACCGTGCTGGTGGTCGGCTCGATGATCGTGGTGGGCGTCCTGCTACAGAGGTCCGACGACGGGGTGACATTCGGCGTCGCCGATCAGATCGGGCTGATCGGCATCGGGCTGATCTTCGGTGCCTTGATCATGATCGCCTCGGCCCGGCCGTTGTTGACCGTCGACGAACGTGGTCTGAGGGTCCGCAACATGGTGGGACAGCGCACCGTGCAGTGGGCGCTGGTCCACCGCATCAGCTTCCCCGACGGCGCGCAGTGGCCCCTACTGGTGCTGGCTGACGACGAGACCTATCCGATCATGGCCATCCAGGCGATGGACAGGAACAATGCCGTCGACGCCCTCAAGATCCTGCGCGGGCTGTTCGATCGCTTCGCCACCAACAGGCCGGAGCCGACGCCGGAGGCCAAGGCTGCCCGCGCTGCAGAGCTAGCAAGACAGGAACGCGACCGGCCGCTTGGCCGCCTCGAGGTGATGGACCTACAGCGGGCCCGTCGTCAACGTCGCTGACACCGATCCTGCGCGCCGACCCATCCACCGCCCGCCCGGTCCCGAACCTCTGGCTGGACCAGCGGCCACCGGCAGGAAGCCCACCGCCACCGGCGGTTGCCAACTTCCCTCGGCCTCCGATCCACCAACGACTCCGGCACTGGTTGCTATCGCGGCTCAGCGTCCGGCACCAGCGCCGTCCCGGTCCGGATCCCACCACCGGACCGGGATGGCCCGCACCGATATAGCGGACCGGCTCGCGGTGGACACTCGCTCCGTGGGACAGTCGCGCGGTGGACACTCGCGCGGTGGACATCCGGTGGCACGGAAGTAAGGGCCTTGCGGCAGCGGTCCGGCGATACCCGGCATGGGTGGGTCGCGACGGTCCAGCCATGTAAGATTGGTTCCGCGACCAGCCTCTGCGCGTTCAGTTGAGCGGGCAGGGGGTTCAAGTGGAGTCCCGAACTCCCACCCGCGTCACCGCCACGGCGTAGCAGGCCTTACCAGCGCAGACAGCACGTTCAGGCGGCCGGGTTCCGGTCATCGGCGAATCAGCCGATGTGGCGCGCCAGCTGGCGCGTCGACGGAGTCGTTCGGGTGTCCGCGTGTTCGTGCCGCGGCAGCCGTCAGCCGATCAGCATTCTCACGGCGCCGCCGGCATCGGCCGCACCCCATTACCCGCCGTCTCCTGGAGGACTCAATCAGCGTCGAACCACGTATCAACGACAGGATCCGCGTGCCAGAGGTCCGGCTCGTCGGTGCCGAGGGTGAGCAGATCGGCATTGTGCCGATCGCCGAGGCCATGCGGCTCGCGCAGCAGGGTGACCTCGATCTCGTCGAGGTTGCGCCGGAGGCTCGTCCACCTGTCTGCAAGCTCATGGACTACGGCAAGTTCAAGTACGAGAGCGCGCAGAAGGCTCGCGAGGCCCGCCGCAACCAGGTGCTCACCGTCATCAAAGAGATGAAGCTTCGGCCGAAGATCGATTCGCACGACTACGAGACCAAGAAGGGTCACGTCGTCCGTTTCCTCAAGGCAGGGGACAAGGTCAAGGTGACGATCATGTTCCGCGGTCGCGAACAGTCACGCCCGGAACTCGGGTACCGGTTGCTGCAGCGGCTGGCCGATGACGTCACCGAACTGGGTGTCGTGGAAAGCTCGCCCAAGCAGGACGGTCGCAACATGATCATGGTGTTGGCCCCGCACCGGCAGCCGACCAAGCCGCGAGTGGCCTCGCACCCGTCCCACGCTTCGGGTCCGGCGGCTCCGGTGGCCACCGCGCCCGCTGCGGTGGCAGCGGTGCGGGAACCTGCTGCCGGTGCGGCTCCGGTCGCCGAAGCGAGTGCACCCGTGGCCGCTGTTCCGGCCGCCGTCTCTGCTGCTGCGTCGGGCGCCGAACCTGTGCCTGTCGCGACACGGGCCAGCCAACCGACTTCGGCCGCACCTACACCGGCCGCAGCCACACCGGCGTCGCCGGCTCCTCGGCCTGCGGCCCGCCCGGCCGCTCCGGCTGCTCGGCCGGTCGGTAAGCCGGCAGCACCCGCCGGGAAGCCTTCGGCAGCCGCCGGCAAACCGACATCCCCCGCCGGCAAACCGACATCACCGGCCGGCCGGCCGGCCGGCAAGCCGACGGCCAAACCCGGGAGACCGGCTGCCCGCCCGGCTGCGGCCGCCGAGCCGGTCACGACGCCTGATACCTCAGAATCGGAATCCGCCGAATAGAACCGAATAGCCCCACCGACCACCACGGTGCCCAGCACGGGTGCCAGGCGGAGTTCGACCGAACGCGCCACCGACAGCGAGGAAATAGTCATGCCCAAGCAGAAGAGCCACTCCGGAATCAAGAAGAAGGTCCGAGTCACCGGGTCCGGCAAGATCGTTCACGCCGGTTCAGGCAAGCGCCACCACCTGGAGAGGCAGCCCACCAAGCAGACCCGTCGTGCCGACGGCATGCACGTGCTGGCCAAGGCCGATGTCCCTCGCGTCAAGCGGATGCTCGGTATCTGATCCGGTTCTCGGATCTGCTCGTCCGTACAACGCACTTCTCGTCCATGTCAACAACCAGCACGTCCGGCGAGCCGATCGCCGCAGTGAACAGAAAGTCAGGTGTCCCGTGGCACGCGTCAAAAGGGCAGTCAACGCCCACAAGAAGCGCCGCACGATTCTGGAGCATGCCTCCGGCTACCGCGGTCAGCGCTCCAGGCTGTACCGCAAGGCCAAGGAGCAGGTGCTGCATTCGCTCAACTACGCCTACAACGACAGGCGTAAGCGCAAGAACGACTTCCGCAAGCTGTGGATCACCAGGATCAATGCCGGTGCCCGTGCCCACGGGATGACGTACAACCGCTTCATCCAGGGCCTGAAGATCGCCGGCGTCGAGGTCGACCGCAAAGTGATGGCCGAGCTCGCGGTTCACGACGAGCCGGCGTTCGCCGCTCTGGTCAAGATCGCCAGGGAAGCCAACCCTGTCCAGTCGGACAGCGCTGCCGTCGGCGCGGCTTCCGCTGGAGATGCGGCCTGAGCCGCCGATCGGTGCCCTCACGCCCGGCTGGGGAGAACCCGGCCGGGCGTTCCGATGTTGGCCGTTCCGATGGTGCCGGCCAGCCGTCGGACGCGGGACCGCTGTCGGAGAAATCCACGCGGATCGCCGCCTCCCATCGGCTGCTGCGGCGGGTCAGAAGGACCGAGGCGGGCGAGTTCCTCGTCGAGGGCGTCCAGGCGGTCGCTGAGGCCGTCGGCTACGAGGCCGACAACCCCGGCTGCGTGGTGGAGCTCTACGTCACCGAGGCGGCCGCCGGGCGGCACCCGACCGTCGTGCGCCGGGCCTTCGGTGCCGGCATCGAGGTGACCCAGGTGACGGATCGGGCGGCTGCGCTGCTGTCCGAAACCCAGGCACCGCAAGGCATCGTTGCTCGCTGCAAGATGATGGACGTCCCGGTGCCGACCGCGCTGGCCGGATCCCCGAAGCTGGTCGTGGTGCTGGTGGAAACCAACGATCCCGGCAACGCTGGCACCATCATCCGACTGGCCGATGCGGTCGGCGCGGACGCGGTGATCGTTGCCGGTGACGCCGTCGATCCGTTCAACCCGAAGGTCGTCAGGGCGACAACAGGCAGCCTGTTCCACCTGCCGATCGCACGAGCCGACGACCCGGCCGCGCTGCTGGAAGTCCTTGCCGCGGCAGGGTTATCAACGATGGCAACCACCGGTTCCGCCGACCTGGATCTGGACGTGGCCGGCCGGGACGGACTGCTCGAGCTGCCGACGGCATGGCTGTTCGGATCAGAGGCGCACGGGCTGCCGGCCGAGATCATCGCGGCCGCCGACGCCGCCGTCAGGGTGCCGATCCACGGCCGGGCCGAGTCGCTGAATTTGGCCACCGCCGCGGCGGTCTGTCTGTATGCGAGTGCCTCGGCGCACCGTCGTCAGCTCTGATCAAGGCATGCCCCTCATCACCGGGTGAGTCGTGGGCAGGCGCGTCCCGGTGGCTGCAGCCCGCGCTACTGGTCCGGGCGCTCCGAATCGGTCCAGCCATAGCGCTGCCGCAGACGGCCGGTCACCTCGGCGAACTCGGCTGGCTCCAGCGCCGTGCCCTCCCGTCGCATACCGCTGCTGTGCAGTCTGATGATCCGATCGATATGGGCCCACGACGGCCGATGCTCACCGTCCCAGCCGCCGGACCCGACCGCAATGTAGTCGGCGCCTTCGTGTCGCTTGCTGGTCAGCTGCACCCCGAGGAACGTCCCTGCCGGTTCGGCGGCGACCAGCAGCACCGGGCGGTCTTTTCCGCGACCGTCCCGCTCCTCAAACGGTACCCAGGTCCAGATCACTTCGCCAGGATCCGGCTCGCCGTCCGGATGCGGCGAGTAGGACATCGCCACAGTGCCGATAGCAGCGGGATCGACCTCGGTGGTGGCATCGGCGCCGGATTGGCCGGGCGAGTCGATGAGCGGTGGTGCGGTCGGAAGCGGCGCTTTCCCGGTCTGCCGGTCCGCTGAACGGCGGACGAATCGGCGCCACGCCTCGACCGCGCCGCCGAGCAGTTCGGAGAGTCGGGCCACGCTCGTCAGGGTAGGGCCTGCCCGGGCGACGCCGCGAACGGCCAGGGGTTCCCGCGAAATCGATCCCGCGGGCCCCACTAGACTTCGAGGCTGTCATCGCGCACGGAAGGCCTTCATGTCAGCACCCGCCAGTCCCGCCAGCCCCATCGACGCCACCGATTCTGCCGCTGTCACTGCCGCTGTCGATGCTGCGCTCGCCGCCGTTGCCGGTGCGAAAGACCTTGGCGATCTGCGGGACATCAGGCTCACCCATGCTGGTGACCGGTCACCGCTCGCGTTGGCCAATAGGGCGATCGGCAGTCTTCCTGGCGCGGCGAAGGCGGTCGCCGGCAAGAATGTCGGGGCCGCCCGCCGGCGGCTCACCGCGGCGTTGACCGAGCGTCAGGTGGTGCTGGAGGCCGAACGCGACGCCCGGGTGCTCGCCGAGGAGACGGTCGATGTCACCCTGCCCTACGACCGTCGCCGGCCGGGGGCCAGGGAACCGATCTCGATCATGATGGAGCAGGTCGGCGACATCTTCGTCGCCATGGGCTGGGAAATCGCCGAAGGCCCTGAGCTCGAATCGGAATGGCTCAACTTCGACGCGTTGAATTTCCCGCCCGACCATCCGGCGCGCGCCATGCAGGACACCTTCTACATCAAGGACGTCGGCGACGGCCGCGACCGCCCCGACGGCACCAAGATGGTGCTGCGGACGCACACCTCTCCGGTGCAGGCCCGCACCCTGCTGAGCAGAAAACCGCCGGTCTACATCATCTGCCCAGGTAAGGCCTTCAGGACCGACGAGCTGGACAACACCCACACCCCGGTCTTCCACCAGGTGGAGGGGTTGGCCATCGACCGCCACCTGTCGATGGCACATCTCAAGGGCACCCTCGATCACCTGGCGAGGGCGGTGTTCGGACCGGCATCGACGACCAGGTTGCGGCCGTCGTATTTCCCGTTCACCGAACCGTCTGCCGAGATGGACGTCTGGTTCCCAGGTAAGAAGGGCGGCGCCGGCTGGGTCGAGTGGGGCGGCTGCGGAATGGTCGACCCGAACGTGCTGGTCGCCTGCGGGGTCGATCCGATGAAGTGGTCGGGCTTCGCCTTCGGGCTCGGTATCGAGCGGACCGTGCAGTTCCAGCGCGGCGTCGAGGACATGCGCAACCTGGTAGAGGCGGATGTCCGCTTCACCACCGCGTACTCCGCTCCCGAAGGCCGGGTGTCGCTCTGATGCGAGCTGCTCTCTCCTGGTTGGCCGAGTGGGTGGCGTTGCCGACATCGCTGACGGTGCAACAACTCTCGGACACCTTCGTCCAGCTCGGCTTCGAGGTCGAGGACGTGCACATTCCGGAGTCGACGACCGGTGATCTGTTGGTCGGCAAGGTACTGGCGATCGAGGAACTCACCGAGTTCGCCAAGCCGATCCGGTTCTGCAGCGTCGACCTCGGCGCCGGCAACGGAGCGAACGGCAGCGACCGGCCTCGCGGAATCGTCTGCGGCGCAACGAACTTCGCGGTCGGCGACCTGGTGGTGGTGGCACCGCCCGGCACCGTGCTGCCCGGCGGGTTCGCTATTGCCGCCCGTCAGACCTACGGGCAGCTGTCCGACGGGATGATCTGTTCGGGCGCCGAGCTCGGCACCGGCACCGATCACGACGGCATCCTGGTGTTGGGTGACGGCTCCGACCCCGACATCCCCGATGCCCTTGTCGGCACGGATGCCAGGTCGCTGATCGGCGCCGCCGACCCGGTGTTCGAGCTGGATGTGTTGCCCGACAGGGGCTATGCCATGTCGATACGCGGTCTGGCGCGGGAGTTGGCGGCTGCCTTCGAGTTGCCCTTCGCCGACAAGGCGGCAATGCCGTCACCCGTAGTCGACGGTGGGGTCGACCCGGCGGCGGATCCCGCCTACCCGGTGCAGATCGAGGATGTCGAAGGGTGTTCCAGGTTCGTCGCCACTAGGATCAGTGGGGTCGACCCGGCGGCAGCGTCGCCCTATGCCCTCAGGCGCAGGCTGACCTCGGCCGGCATCAGGTCCATCTCGCTGGCCGTCGACGTCACCAACTTCGTGATGCTGGAGTACGGCCAGCCGCTGCACGCCTACGACGCCGCGACGCTCACCGGCCCGATCGTGGTGCGCCGGGCAACACCGGGGCAAACCATCACCACGCTGGACAATGCCAAGCGCATGCTGGTCGGCGACGAGGTGCTGATCACCGACGAATCCGGGCCGATCGGTCTGGCCGGGGTGATGGGCGGCGCTGCCACCGAGATCTCCGGCGCCACCACGGATGTGCTCATCGAAGCCGCGACATTCAACCCGCAGGACATCTCCCGCACCGCCCGCCGACAGCGGCTGCCGAGCGAGGCCTCCAAGCGTTTCGAGCGTGGCGTCGACCCGCAGGTGGCCCCGGCAGCGGCGGACCGGGCAGCGGCGCTCATCGCGAAATACTCCGGCGGCACCGTTGAGCCGGGGCGCACCGATGTCGGTGCTCCGGCGCCGCCGGCCGCGATCGAGCTGCTGCTCAGCGAGCCCGAACGGCTGGCCGGCCGGCCATACCCAGTCGAGGCGATCGTCCACCGGCTGCAGCAGATCGGCGCCGCCGTGTCGCCGTCCGCCCCTGCTCCCGGAGCTACCTCGGTGCAGGTCGTTCCACCGACCTGGCGGCCGGATTTGCTGCGGCCGGCCGATCTCGTCGAGGAGGTGGCGCGGCTCGAGTCCTACGACACGATCCCGTCTGTGCTGCCGGCCGCCCCCTCCGGCACCGGGCTCACCGACCGGCAGCGGCGGGCCAGAGTGGTCGCGGCCGACCTGACGTCCGCCGGCCTCACCGAAACACTGAGTTTCCCGTTCATCGGCACCTCCGATCTGGACGGCATCGGGCTGGCCGCCGACGACATCCGGCGGCGGATGGTCCGGCTGACGAATCCGCTGGATGCGGGCCGCCCCTTCCTGCGGACGACGCTCCTGCCCGGGCTGCTCGACACGACCGTGCGCAACCTGTCCCGCGGTGTCCGCGAGCTGGCACTGTACGAGATCGGGCAAGTATTCCTGCCACGCTTCGGGGCGCCGCTACTGGTCGATCTGCCCGTTGACCGGCGGCCGACCGACCTGGAGCGTGCGGTACTGGACGCCGGGCTGCCCGACCAGCCGCGCCGGATCGCTCTCGTGTTGGCCGGCGAGCTGGAGCGGGCCGGTTGGTGGGGGTCTGGTCGCCGCGGCGACTGGGCGGATGCTATCGAGCTCGGCCGGCGGATCGGCGCGGTCTGCGGCGCTGCCGTACAGGTGGTGCCGATCGCCCACCAACCGTGGCATCCGGGCCGCTGCGGCGAGTTGCGGATCGGCGACTGGCCGATCGGGCATGCCGGCGAGCTGCACCCGGCGGTGATCGACCGGTTGGGGCTGCCGGCCAGAACGGCTGCGCTGGAATTGAACCTGGACACCATTCCGTATCCGGCCGACAGGCCGGCGCCGAGCGTGTCGTCCTTCCCGCCGGTGCATCTGGACGTGGCGCTCACCGTCACCGACGCCACCAAGGCGGCGGACATCGCCGGAGCGTTGTCCGCCGGTGGCGGCCGGCTGCTGGAGTCGGTGCGGCTGTTCGATGTGTACACCGGGAGCCAGCTGGCCAGCGGGCACAAGTCGCTGGCCTTCGCACTCACCGTCAGGGCTCCCGACCGAACCTTGACGGCGGCGCAGGCCTGGAAAGTCCGAGATGCGGCGGTGGCAACCGCTGCCGCCCGCTACGGTGCGACGGTGCGCATCTAAAACCAGACGTGCCTGGACGAGAAAGGCGAACATGTCGAAGTTGCGTGCAGATCTACCTAGCGAACTGCTCAGCAGGATCGAAAAGGGCGGCTACTACCCGGAATTGGTGGCCGACACCCTCGATCTCGCGGTGGCCGGCGAGGGCGTGCAGGCGCACCTGGTGCATGGCGAGACCACTTTTGATTCCGACACAGTTCGCCGGCATCTGTCGGTGATCGTGCTGACCAACTCACGGCTGATATTCGTGCACGTCGACGACCACGGCACCGATGACGAACACGGCGATTACCCACACGGCTTTGCCACCAGCGAGTCGGTGGCACTGTCGGCGATCCGCAGCGTGGCGATCACCCATGTGGTACCCGATCCGCAGAAATATCGGGCCGGCGTGCTCGGGCGGGAGATCAACCTGGTGATCAACTGGGGTGGGATGTCACGGCTGGACCTGGAGCCGGCCAGCTGCGGGGATCCGGCGTGCGAGGCGGACCACGGGTATGCGGGTGCGCTGATCAACGACGATCTGGCGCTGCGGATCAGCGCCGATGCGGAGGGCGGGGACGCGGTTCGGGACGCGGTCGCCTTCGCCCGGATGTTGTCCGGAGTGACGGCGGTCAAGTGACCGGGCGTTCACCGCAGCCGGCCTCAGCTGCCGGGCCGGCGGTGCCCGGCTATGGAACGCAGTCGCTGGGCGCCGTGCTGCCGGGAGCAGCTGCAGCCCTTGGCCTTGACCTCGGCCTCCCGGCGGTTGCACTGCCGGCAGCCGACAAGGCCTGTGTGGTGCTGCTGGACGGCCTCGGCGAGCGACAACTCGGCACCGAACAACGGTGTGCTCCATTCCTGTCACGGATGCAGCGGCAAGTCCTCGACGCCGGTTGCCCTACCACCACCGCCACCTCGATGGGATCATTTGGGACCGGACTGCCCCCTGGTAGCCACGGGATGGCCGGCTACCTCGTCCTCGACCCGGACAGGGACGAGCTACTGAACGAGCTGAGGTGGCATCCGGACACCGATCCCCTTGCCTGGCAACCACTTCCGACCGTCTTCGAGCAGCTCGCCGCGAGGGCCGTGTCGTCCATCGACATCGGCAACCCCGAGTTCGCCGGGTCCGGCCTCACCGTAGCCGTGCATCGCGGCGCCGGCTTCGTCGGCGTCAAGCGATTGCACAGCAGGGTGGACGCGGCCGCGACGGCGCTGGCCGATCCGGCCGGCCCACGGCTGGTGTACCTGTACTGGGGAGAGATCGACGCCACTGGGCATCGGCACGGTTGGCAGAGCCAGCAGTGGCGGCGCGCTGTGCAACACGCGGATCGTGAGATTGACCGGCTGGCAAGGGCTTTGCCGGCCGGAACCCTGCTACTGGTGACCGCCGATCACGGCATGGTCGACGCGGTGGACGTCGATCGACTCGACCTCGCGGATCGGCCGGACCTGGCAACAGGGATTCGGATGGTGGGCGGCGAACCACGCCTGGCGCAGCTGTACTGCCGGCCGGGTACGGCCGATTCGATCGCCGCCGGGCTGTCCGCCGAACTGGGCGAGAAGGCCTGGGTGAACACCCTCGACGACGCGGAGGCGGCTGGCTGGTTCGGGCCGATCGAGCCGCGAGTGCGGCGCCGCTTCGGCGATGTGCTGGTGGCCGGTCGAGGGTTGTTCACCTGTGTCGATTCCAGGTTCATGTCGCCGTCGGAGCTCGGCCTGATCGGGTATCACGGCTCGCTCACGCCGGACGAGCAGGAGGTTCCGCTGGGGATCGAGCTCACTTAATTGTACTGCGGAGCCTTGATCGGCGTCTTGAGGATCTGTCGCGCCCGGCGGATCGAGGTTAGGGGAATGAGTCGTTATGCAAAGGTCTGTATAGTAAGCGCATGGTCATTAGGGCGGCGGTAGCCGGTGCCACCGGGTACGCCGGCGGCGAGCTGTTGCGGCTGCTGGTCGGGCACCCTGGCGTCGAGGTCGGTGCCGTCACCGCGCACACGAACGCCGGCAGCCTGTTGGGCGAGCACCAGCCGCAGCTGCTGCCGCTGGCCGACAGGGTGCTCGCCCCGACCACCGCAGCCGCGCTGGCCGGACACGACGTGGTGTTCCTGGCCATGCCGCACGGGCAGTCGCACGCGCTCGCCGCCGAGCTGATAGACAGCACGGCGCCGCCGGTCGTCATCGACTGCGGTGCCGACCACCGGCTGATCGACCCGGTGGCCTGGGATCGCTTCTACGGCGGCGACCACCCAGGAAGCTGGCCCTACGGGCTGCCGGAACTGCCGATGCAGCGCGAGCTGCTGACCGGCGCGCGGATGGTGGCGGTTCCCGGATGTTTCCCGACGGTGGCCTCGCTGGCGATGGTGCCGGCGCTGGCGGCCGCCATGGTGATGCCGGAGGTCGTTGTGGTTGCCGCCACCGGCACCTCCGGAGCCGGCAAGTCGGCGAAGACGCATCTGCTCGGCTCCGAGGTGATGGGTGCGGTGTCCGCCTACGGTGTCGGCGGCGGCCATCGTCATACCCCTGAAATGGTGCAAACCTTCTCTGCCGCAGCCGGTCTGCCGGTCGCGGTGTCCTTCACCCCCATGCTGGCGCCGATGTCCAGGGGGATCCTGGCCACCGTCAGCGCTCCGCTGGCCGCGGTCGGCATCGACCTGGCACAGGCCACCGCCTGTTACCAGAAGGCCTACGGCGACGAGCCTTTCGTACAGTTGTTGCCGGCCGGTCAATGGCCGTCGACCGCAGCCACTCTTGGTGCCAACACCTGCCTCATCCAGCTGACCGTCGATGCCGCCGCCGGCCGGCTGGTGGTGGTTGCTGCCATCGACAACCTCACCAAGGGCACCGCCGGGGGAGCGATCCAATGCATGAACCTGGCGCTGGGTCTCGACGAGACAGCGGGGTTGCCGACGATCGGGGTAACGCCGTGAGTATCACTGCGCCACAAGGTTTCCGGGCGGCGGGTGTGTCTGCCGGGTTGAAGAGGTCCGGGAACTCGGACGTGGCCCTGTTGGTCAACGACGGACCGGAATTCGCCGCCGCCGGCGTCTTCACCCGCAACCGGGTGCGGGCCGCACCCGTGCGCTGGACGGCGGCACTTTTCAGCCAGTACCCGAGTGGCGGCGGCGAGCTGACGGCGGTGGTCTTGAATTCGGGCGGCGCCAACGCGTGCACCGGCCGGGACGGCTTCGCCGACACGGTCAACACCGCGGAGCGGGCTGCATCGGCCCTGTCGACAGACCCGGAACGGGTGGCGGTGTGCTCGACCGGACTGATCGGCGAGCGGCTGCCGATGCCCGCGCTGCTGGCGGGCGTCGACAGCGCAGTGGCGGCCCTGGCTGGCGGTCAGCGGGCCGGGATGGCCGCTGCCGCCGCGATCATGACGACAGACACGGTGGCCAAAACTGTTGTGGTGCATGGTGATGGCTTTATCGTGGGCGGGATGGCCAAGGGCGCCGGAATGCTGGCGCCAGGATTGGCGACCATGCTGGTGGTGCTCACCACCGACGCGGACGTCCCGCCGGACGAGTTGACCTCTGCCCTGCGGGCGGCCACCAGGGTGACGTTCGACCGGCTGGACTCGGACGGCGCAATGTCCACCAACGACACCGTGTTGCTGCTTGCCTCCGGCGCTAGCGGCACGCGGCCGGACGAAGCCCGCTTCGCCGCCGCCATACATCGGGCCTGCGCGGAGCTTGCCGCCGCACTGTTGGCCGATGCCGAGGGCGCCAGCAAGGAGATCGCCATCGAGGTGGTGCACGCGGCGAGCGAAGACGACGCCGTCGAGGTCGGCCGGTCGGTGGCCCGCAACAACCTGGTGAAGACAGCGTTCTTCGGCCAGGACCCAAACTGGGGACGGATTCTGGCGGCAGTCGGCACCACCGCGGCCGCCTTCGAACCCGATCGGCTGGATGTCGCGATCAACGGAGTGTGGATCTGCCGGGGTGGCGCCACCGGCGACGACAGGTCTGGCGTCGACCTGTCCGGCCGATCGGTACACGTGGTGGTCGACCTGCACGCAGGGGCAGAAACAGCAACGGTGCACACCAACGATCTCTCCCACGCCTACGTGCACGAGAACTCGGCGTATTCGTCATGACGCTCGACGATCAGGCCGCCGCCGCCCGGGCAGCGGTGCTGGCCGACACTCTTCCCTGGCTGCAGCGCTTCGCCGGCCGGATCGTGGTGGTCAAGTACGGCGGCAATGCGATGGCCGACGAGACGCTGAAGGCGGCCTTCGCCGCCGACATGGTCTATCTGCGGGCCGTCGGTGTGCACCCCGTCGTGGTGCACGGCGGTGGACCACAGATCTCCACGATGCTCAACCGGCTGGGCATGGCCGGCGAGTTCAAGGGGGGTTTCCGGGTGACGACACCAGAGACCCTGGACGTAGTGCGGATGGTGCTGCTCGGGCAGGTGGGTCGCGAGCTGGTGGGGCTGATCAACGCCCATGGTCCGCTGGCAGTGGGGATGTCGGGGGAAGACGCCGGGCTGTTCACCGCGGCCCGCAGATCGGTGACGGTGGACGGCGATCAACACGACATCGGTCTGGTCGGCGACGTCGTCGACGTGAACACCGCCGCCGTCACCGATCTGCTGGCC
Organism: Actinomycetota bacterium; assembly: GCA_030947305.1. Classification (GTDB taxonomy): domain Bacteria; phylum Actinomycetota; class Actinomycetes; order Mycobacteriales; family Nakamurellaceae; genus Nakamurella. The sequence continues at coordinate 28,186 of JALYXB010000187.1, forward strand.
GCCGGCCGGATCCCGGTAATCGCCACCGTTGCGCCGGACGCAGATGGCGTGGTGCACAACATCAATGCCGACACCGCCGCGGCGGCACTTGCCATCGCCCTCGGGGCCGCCAAGTTGGTGATGCTGACCGACGTCGCCGGCCTGTACGAGAACTGGCCGGACAGCAACAGCCTGCTGTCGACCATCACCGTGTCGGCGCTGCGAAAGCTGTTGCCGCGCCTGGAGTCCGGGATGGTGCCCAAGATGGAGGGCGCACTGCGGGCGGTCGACGGCGGAGTTGCCGCAGCGCACATCATCGACGGCCGGGTGGCCCACTCGGCACTGCTGGAAATCGTCACCACCGAGGGCATCGGCACCATGGTGTTGCCGGACCCTGGAGAGCCGACCAACGAGGAGGCGCGGCCATGACGCCGCCACCAGCATTGTCCGGCAACGAGATCGCCGCCGATAGGTGGACGAGGTCATTGATGTCGAATTTCGCCGCGCCACCGGTAGAGCTGGTATCCGGCAGCGGCGCGACCCTGCTGGACATCGACGGAAAGCGTTACCTCGACCTGCTTGGCGGCATTGCCGTCAATGCTCTTGGCCATGCTCATCCCGCCGTGGTGGCGGCCGTCAGCACCCAGATCGCCACTCTCGGTCACGTCTCGAACTTCTTCAGCCATCCACCAGTGCTGGAGCTGGCCGAGCGACTGGTCCAGCTGTCCGGTGCAGGTGAGCAGGGCAGGGTGCTGTTCTGCAATTCGGGCGCCGAAGCGAATGAGGCGGCGTTCAAGATGGCCAGGCTCACCGGCAGGCCACGGATCATCGCCACCGAAGGCGGGTTCCACGGCCGCACCATGGGAGCGCTGGCGATGACCGGACAGCCGGCCAAACGTCAGCCCTTCGCCCCGATGCCTTCCGGGGTCGATTTCGTGCCGTTCGGCGACATCGATGCGCTGGCGGCCGCCCTCACTTCCGACAGCAACGCTGCGGCAGCTTCTGAGGTGGCGGCGGTGATCCTGGAACCGATCCAGGGCGAGGCGGGGGTCGTCACACCGCCTGCGGGTTATCTGGCTGCAGTCCGCGAGATCACCTCCGCCGCAGGCACTCTGCTGATCCTCGACGAAGTACAGACCGGCATCGGCCGCACCGGGACCTGGTTCGCCTATCAGCGGGACGGCATCATCCCTGACGTGGTCACGGTAGCGAAGGGATTGGGCGGCGGACTGCCGATCGGTGCGGTCGTCGGATTCGGTCCGGCGGCGGGCCTGCTCGCTGCAGGCCAACAT
>JALYXB010000086.1 GCA_030947305.1 Actinomycetota bacterium
GATCCGCTCGACTCGTCGACCGAGTGGGTTTCCGGACAGCTTGCCGCCGCAGTCAGCAGGGCCGACTCGGCCGATCCCGGCATCTGGCAAAGCTTGCAGCGCAACGGTTCCACCATTAACTCGGTGCGGCAGAGCATCACCGCGGGGATCGCCGGGGAGCCCGACCGGGAACTGTTGGACACCACGGCGGGGGTACCGCTACTGCTGATCCGACGCGTCGCCCTCGGCCGGCAAGGGTCCCCGATCGCGTTGTCCGATCACCGCTATCTCGCCCATCGGTTCAGCCTCGAAGTTGAGTTCAACGGCTGGTCCGGCCACCACGACTCCCCGCCTGGCCTGCGCCAAGAGGCCGGCTGAAGGCAGGCGCGGCTGTCAATTGTTAATGCGATCCCCCGATAGCCTTACCTAGCAAGGAGAATCACATGCGCGCGCTCGTCACAGGCGGTGCCGGCTTCATCGGTTCCAATTTCGTGCTGCGGACCAGAAAGACTCGGCCGGACTGGGACCTGACCGTCGTCGACGCCCTCACCTACGCCGGTAGCAGACAGACGCTGGCCCCGGTGGCCGATCAGATACGTTTCGTCGAGGGATCCGTTGCCGACGCTGAGCTGATCGGAGAGCTGGTGGCCGACACCGATATCGTCGTTCATTTCGCTGCCGAATCGCACAACGACAACTCGCTGGACAACCCGTACCCGTTCATCGAGTCGAACATCCTTGGCACCTACCAGATCCTGGAGGCGGTGCGGAAGAACGGGAAACGGTTGCACCACATCTCCACCGACGAGGTCTACGGCGACCTGGCACTTGACGATCCGCACCGGTTCACCGAGTCAACACCGGTCAATCCGTCCAGCCCCTACAGTGCGTCCAAGGCCAGCGCCGACCTGCTGGTCCGCGCCTGGATCCGCTCGTTCGGTATAGCGGCAACCCTGTCCAACTGCAGCAACAACTATGGCCCCCGCCAACACGTGGAGAAATTCATCCCACGGCAGATCACCGGCATCCTCACCGGCATCAAACCCAAGCTGTACGGCAGTGGCCAGAACGTCCGCGACTGGATCCATGTCGACGACCACAACGACGCGGTCGTCACCATTATCGAGAAGGGCACGCTGGGCGAGACCTATTTGATCGGCGCCGATGGCGAGAAGAACAATCGCGAGATCATTGCCTTGCTGCTTGAGTTGATGGGCAAGCCGGCGGATTGGTTCGAACATGTCAACGACCGCCCTGGCCACGACCTGAGGTACGCCATTGACTCGACGAAGCTGCGGGCCGAGACGGGCTGGGCGCCACAGTTTGCGGATATCCGCGCCGGGCTGCAGAACACCATCGACTGGTACGCGGCCAACACCGACTGGTGGCAATCGGCCAAGCAGGCCACCGAGCAAACCTACGCCCGCCTGGGTCGGTAGCCTCCGGTCACCTTTGGCTTACCCTGCCGTGGCGAGCCTGAGGAAGAATTTACTGAGTGAGCACTCACTCAACCCTTGTGAGTGAGCGCTCACTCAGTTAACCTTGCCTTCATGCGGGAGCGGAACTCCAGGGAGCACCGGTGAAACCACCGGCATCGGTGCGGGCAGCCAGGATGCCGGCGGATGACCGCCGTGCCTCCATCGTCGCCGCCGCCATTCCACTGGTGAAGGTCCACGGAAATGACGTCACCACCAGACAGATCGCCGAGGCCGCCGGCGTAGCCGAAGGCACCCTCTTCCGGGTCTTCGACGACAAAGAAGCCATCGTTCAGGCGGTGGTCGCAAGCGTCGTCGACCCGGCCGCAACCGTCGACCGGCTTGAGGTGATCGACGCCGACCGGCCGATCGACGCACTACTCCCGGAGCTGGTTGTCACCCTGCAGCAACGACTGCGCGAGATCATCGAGATCCTGATGGCCGTCAGGTGGATGCCGCCGGAGCACATCAGGCACGGTCGCGACCAGAGCTGGAAGAACGATCCGATCATGCATCGAATCGTCGCCATGCTCGACCTCCATGGTGACGAGCTGAGCGTCGCTCCGGACCAGGCAGCCAGAGTTCTCCGGCTGCTGGTCTTCGCCGGCACTCATCCGATGATCAACGATGGCAATCCCCTCACCGCCGCGGAGATCGTCAGCACCCTGCTCGACGGAGTCCGGCGGCGGCCCACCGCCACCGCCACCCCCATCGCCACCAAGTCCGGCGCCGCCCGCCGGCCGGCACGAAAACCAGCCGCACAGCCAAGCCGAGAGCGAAACCTGCTTGACCTCAACGGGGCGTGAGGGTTGACAGTAACTGGGTCGGCGGCCCGTCCGTCGGCATCACTCACCGCACCATCACTCAGAACAACCACACAACCCGCCAAGTCCGGCGGACAACGCACACCATATGAAGAGAGAAGGACCGGCTCATGCTGCTCCGACTGCTGAAGCTTCATCTCGCACCGTACAGGTCACAGATCGGCGTCATCGTCGTGCTGCAACTGATCGGCACCATCGCCTCGTTGTACCTGCCGACGCTCAACGCGGACATCATCGACAAGGGCGTCGCCACGGGCGATGTGGGCACGATCTGGGGCATCGGTGCGCTGATGCTCGGCGTCACCCTTATCCAGATCGCCTGCAGTGTCGCGGCCGTGTACTTCGGTGCGCAGGTCGCGATGAGCTTCGGTCGCGACGTCCGGCAGGCGCTGTTCAACAGGGTGGGCACGTTCGCCGATCGCGAGGTGCAGCACTTCACCCCGGCATCGCTGATCACCCGCAATACCAATGATGTCACGCAGGTGCAGACAGTGGTGCTGATGACGTTCACCCTGCTGGTGATGGCCCCGATCATGTGTATCGGCGGCATCATCATGGCGCTGAAGCAGGACGTCGGACTGTCTTGGCTGCTGTTGGTCGCCGTTCCGCTGCTGCTGGTCTGCATCGGGTTGATCGTGATCAACATGGTCCCCGGATTCCGCACCATGCAGGCCAAGATCGACAACATCAACCGGGTGATGCGCGAGCAGATCACCGGTATCAGGGTGATCAGGGCATTCGTCAGAGAACCGCAGGAAACCGAACGATTTGCCGTTGCTAACAATGACCTGGCCAGAGTCACCCTGCGGGTCGGCCGACTGATGGCGTTGATGTTCCCCGTCGTGATGCTGATCCTGAACTCGTCGAGTGTCGCCGTGCTGTGGTTCGGCGGGCATAGGGTGAACAGTGGCGCCATCCAAGTGGGTTCGCTGATGGCGTTTCTGAACTACCTCATCCAGATCCTGATGTCGGTAATGATGGCGACGTTCATGTCGACGATGATTCCGCGGGCAGCCGTCAGCTCCGAGCGGATCACCGAAGTGCTCGATACCGAGTCGTCCGTCCGTCCCCCAGAAGTCCCGGTGCCGGCCCCGGCGACCAGCGGCGTCATCGAGTTTCGCAACGTGCAGTTCAGCTACCCGGGCGCCGACGACCCGGTGCTCGACGGGGTGTCGCTGCGGGCGGAACCTGGCAAACTCACCGCCATCATCGGCTCGACGGGGTCGGGCAAGTCCACGCTGTTGTCTCTTATTCCCAGACTGTTCGACGTGACGGGCGGCCAGGTGCTGGTGGACGGACTCGACGTCCGCAGTTACGACCCCGACGAGTTGTGGCAGCGCCTCGGACTCATTCCGCAGAAAGCGTTCCTGTTCTCCGGAACCGTCGGCAGCAACCTGCGCTACGGCAATCCCGACGCCACCACGGACGAGCTGTGGGAGGCCTTGCGGATCGCCCAAGCGGACGATTTCGTCCAGGCAATGCCCGAAGGTATGGATGCGCCGATCTCCCAGGGTGGCACCAACGTCTCGGGTGGGCAACGTCAGCGGCTGGCGATCGCCCGCGCTCTGGTCAAGAAGCCACCCGTCTACCTGTTCGACGATTCCTTCTCCGCGCTGGACGTCGCCACCGACGCAAGGCTCAGAGCGGCGCTGCGACCTCAGACCCGCAACGCCAGCGTAATCGTGGTGGCGCAGCGGGTTTCCACCATCATTGATGCCGACACGATCATCGTGCTGGAGAACGGTCGAATCGTCGGGACCGGCACCCACGATGAACTGATGCAGACCTGCCCGACCTACGTCGAGATCGTCTCCTCCCAGCTGACCGTGGAGGCAGCGGCATGAGCACACCACAACCACCAAATGATCACGACGCAGCAGAGGCCGATTCGCAGTCGATGACCAAGGCCGTCACCGATTCGCCGGGCACCCCCGACAGCCATGACGACGCCGCAACCGTGCGCGAAGTCAGCCGCAAGGGTGGCAACAGGGGCGGTGGACCATGGGGGCAGGCGATGCCCGTCGAGAAGTCGATGAACTTCGGCCCGTCGGCTAAGCGGCTGATCGGACGCCTTGCCCCGGAACGGTTCAGGGTGATCGGGGTGATGGTGCTGGCGATCGTCAGCATCACCCTTTCGGTGATCGGCCCCAAGATCCTCGGCAAGGCCACCGACGTGATCTTCAACGGCTGGACCGGCAAGGAGATCGGCAAGCTGGTTCCGCTTGGCACCACCAAACTGGAGGCGATCGCCTTCTTGCGGGGGGCCGGCCAGACCACCAAGGCGAACATGCTGGCTGCTATGGATGTGGTCCCGGGCCAGGGAATCGACTTCGGCAGACTCGGCCAGATTCTTCTCTTCGTGCTCGCGATTTACCTGGTGTCCGCCCTGCTGATGTGGTTTCAGGGTTTCCTGCTCGCGTCCGCGGTGAACCGCACGATCCGCGACCTGCGCGCCGATGTCGAGGCCAAGCTGAACAGGCTCCCGCTTTCGTACTTCGATAAGCAGCAGCGCGGTGAGGTGCTCAGCCGGGTGACCAACGACATCGACAACGTCTCGCAGTCGTTGCAGCAGACCATGTCTCAGTTGCTCACCAGTGTGCTGACGGTGATCGGTGTGCTGATCATGATGCTGATCGTCTCCCCGCTGCTGACACTGATCGCCGTCATTGCGATCCCGCTGAGCTTCGTGGTGACCAGTCAGATCGCCAAACGCAGCCAGCAGCAGTTCATCGCTCAGTGGCGCAGTACCGGGCAACTGAACGGCCAGGTCGAGGAGTTCTACACCGGCCATTCGCTGGTGAAGGTATTCGGCCGGAAGACCGAGGTACAGAAGGCGTTCGCCGACAAGAACGCCGAGCTGTACGAGTCCAGCTTCAGGGCGCAGTTCGTATCCGGGATCATCATGCCAGCGATGATGTTCATCGGAAACTTGTCCTACGTGCTGGTCGCGGTCGTCGGTGGCCTGCGGGTGGCCAGCGGTGCCATGACCCTCGGCAACGTTCAAGCCTTCATCCAATACTCGCGTCAGTTCACCCAACCGTTGTCCCAGGTGGCATCGATGGCAAACGTGCTGCAGTCGGGAGTCGCTTCTGCTGAAAGGGTTTTCGAGTTGCTCGACGAGCCGGAGCAGAGTGCGGATCCCTTGCAGCCGGCTACGATCGCCCCGCAGGACGCCCGCGGCATGGTGGCGTTCGAGCAGGTGGACTTCTCCTACGCAGCTGATGAGCCGCTGATCAAGGGTCTCTCGCTGGTGGCGGCTCCCGGCTACACGGTGGCGATCGTCGGACCGACAGGTGCCGGCAAGACGACGCTGGTGAATCTGGTTCTGCGGTTCTACGAGTTGGACGGCGGCCGGATCACCCTTGACGGCATCGATATCGCCACTATGACCCGCGGGGATTTGCGGGCCCGAATCGGCATGGTGCTTCAGGACACCTGGTTATTCGGCGGCACGATCCGGGAGAACATCTCCTACGGCAAGCCGGGTACAAGCGAGGACGAAATCGTGGCCGCGGCCACTGCGACCTACGTCGACCGGTTTGTCAGGTCGCTTCCTGACGGCTACGACACGGTGATCGACTCCGAGGGCAGCAACGTGTCGGCCGGCGAGAAGCAGCTGATCACCATTGCCAGGGCGTTTTTGGCTGATCCTTCGCTGTTGATTCTGGACGAGGCCACCAGCTCGGTCGACACCCGTACCGAGCTGCTGGTGCAGAAAGCGATGGCGGCGCTGCGCAGTGATCGCACTAGTTTCGTGATCGCCCATAGGCTTTCGACGATTCGCGATGCAGATCTGATCCTGGTGATGGAGCACGGTTCAATCGTCGAGCAGGGCACTCACGCCGAACTGATCGCCGCCGAGGGCGCGTATTACGCGCTCTACCAGTCGCAGTTTTCCGCCGCGGTGATCGATGTGGAAGACGAAGCCGATCCACCGGCCGCATCGGGGATGGTCGGTGTCGGGGCCGGCGGGGCCGCGTCGCAGCGCAGCTGACCCGATGATGTCACCTTGCCTGCAGTAGCCGCTCGATCCGGTCCAGCCTGGCGTTGAGGGCCGCCATGTCGCCGCCGGTCGCCGACTGGTACTGCTGTTTGAGGGAGATGGACAAGTGCCCGTCGGGGTCCATCTCACCGTCCTGCACCTCGCGGATATCATTGCCGTTCTGCATACGCACCAGTCGATTGAGGTCGGAGGTGTGCATTCGCAGCCGCCTGATCTCGGGCTGCACCACCGACCCGTCGTGGACCACCTCGACCGAGCGGCCCTCGAACCACCGCTCCATCCGGGCAGAGCGGTAGCACAGATAGTCGATCAGCTGGTTGACGACGATCAGGGTGATCGCCCCGACCGCTCCCCCGACGAAGGAGTTGTCGCTGCCGATCACGGCGTTCTGCAACACGTTGGACAGCAGCAACATCACCACCAGATCCATCGTGCTCAGTTGCGCCATCGACCGTCTGCCGCCCCAACGGAAAATCAGCAGAATCAACGCATAGACGGCGACCGTGCGCAGGATCTTCTCGAGTACCGGTATCTGGAAGACGAACATTTCATGCCACATTGGGGTTCTCCCGCGTGCCGGGCGCCGCTCACCGACGCGTCTGCCAGCACGCTACCGCTGAGCGTCGTTTGATCATGGTGCCCGGCAGGGGCAGTCAGTCAAAATAGCTGGCCACATCCTGGTCGGTGACCGCGTCCAGCGTTGCCGGATGCCATTGCGGGTTGCGGTCCTTGTCGATCAGCTGGGCCCTGATGCCCTCCCGCAGGTCGGCGTGAGCGAGGAAGTGCTGTATCAGCGAAAGGTCCTGAGCGAGAACCTCATCCACGGTCATGGTGGCGGCGCGCCGGAGCGCTGCCAGCGTCACCTTCACCGAGGTCGGCGACATCGCCCTGATGGTGGCCGCCGCGGCGATGGCCGCTTGCTCCGGCCGCTGGTCCAGCCGACCGAGGATGTCTTCGACCCGATTGCCGTGGTAGCAGGCGTCGATCCATTGCGCCTCACTGTCCGGCGGCGTCGGGTGCGGCGCCGGGACGGTGCCCCACGTGATGTCGTCAAGGGCACCGACCCCCGCCCGCAATCGCTCGATCAGCGCCGGCACCCGGCCGCTCGGCAGGTAATAATCGGCCAGCCCGGCCCGGATCGCCCGGACTCCATCGAGTCTGGCTCCGGTGAGCGCCAGATGACTGCCGAGTTCACCGGGGCAGCGGGCCAGTAGGTACAGCGCACCGACATCGGGGAACAGCCCGATCGCCGTCTCCGGCATCGCGATCTGGGTGGTCTCGGTGACGACCCGCACGGACCCGTGGCCCGAGATGCCCAGACCGCCGCCCATGGTGATGCCGTTCATGATGGCGACGAACGGTTTCGGATAGTGGGCGATGGCGGCGTTCATCGCGTACTCGCCGGTGAAGAAGTTGCCGGGCCCCTCGCCGGACACGATGCCGGCATACAGCGCTTTGATGTCGCCACCGGCGCACAATCCGCGGTCGCCGGCGCCGTCGAGGAGTACGAGCTCGACCGCGTCGTCGTCGGCCCAGGCCGTCAACCGACTGTTCAGATCTTCGATCAGCTCCACGCTCAGTGCGTTGATCTTTGCCGGTCGGTTCAGGGTGAGGTGGCCGAGTCGCCCCTCGATGTTGGCGATCAGTTCCGATGTCGTCACCTGGTCAAGCTAGAGCATCCAGCCGGCATGCTGAGCAGGCTGTGGCCCTACCTGCGTAGTGGGTTCGAGCATGCCGGCCGCGGTGCCACCGTCGCGCCGGCTCGCGGACTCCAGGTTCTGGTCACCGAATGGTCCGAATCCGAATTTGCCCGCTCGGCGGCCTGCCTGATGCTCGCGCAGCGCGGTTCCGTTCTGCCGCAACGTATCTGAGGCAGATTACTCGACGCAGGCAGCCGGTAGCTCGAACCATCGCAGCGCCTCGATGTCGTCCGGCAATGCGGCGACCGGGTCCAGACCCGGCCAGGTCGCCGAACGTTGCCGAGGCAGCGACGCTGCCGCTGTTACCAGTCTGGGTTCGAGGACCATCGGTTCTGGCGAGGTCGTATCCGCGGCGGTCAGCAGCTGTGCTGCGCGTTGCAGATATCCGGCTAACTCGGCGGCGCCGTCCGGTGCCGGCTCGGTGGTGAGGTTGAACAGCCACGGCATCCGGTCGTAGCTGATGTCGGACAGTCGAATCGGCGGCTCCAGCTGCGCGTCGCGATGCCGCCATTGACCGGTGCTGAGGTCGAACTTGTACTGCCCCAGCAGTTTCCAGCCATGGTCGGCCACCAGATTGACGGCCTTGATGATGAAATCGACCACATCGTCGGACACGAAGTAGTTGAAGTTGACCCGCACCCAACCTGGTTTGATGCCCTCACATCCCTCGGTGATCTTGTCTTCGAACCTGCGGGAGGTCTCGTCGTCGATACCGAGCAGCCGGTGACCATACGGCCCGGCACAGGAGCATCCGCCACGGGATTGGATGCCGAAAAGGTCGTTGAGCAACGCGACAACATAGTTGTGATGAAGGGCAGTGCCTCGCGGCCCGTTCAGCATTAGCGACATGATCGATAGTCGCTGTGTCACAATGTTTCCCAGTACGCGGATGCGCGGGTTCTGACTCCAGGAAGCGATCGCTCTTGCCGCGAATCCCTCCTCTTGCTCGCGTATCACCTCGGCGCCGACCGCCTGCTTGAGTTGGAAGACCAGACCGGCCCTGATCGACTCCACGATGGCCGGCGTTCCGCCCTCCTCGCGATGTTCGATATCGGCCAGATAGGCATGATCGGTCTTGTTCACGTAGGCGACGGTGCCGCCGCCCGGAACCACGGGTACGGGGTTGGTGAACAGCGCCTTGCGCGCGACCAATACACCTGGCGTTCCTGGTCCACCGATAAACTTGTGCGGCGACAGGAAGATCGCATCCTTGTAGCAGTCGGGATGGGTCGGACACAGCGGCGTCATTTCGATGTCGACGTACGGACCAGCGGCGGCGAAGTCCCAGAACGACAGCGCACCGCCCCCATGCAGCAACGAGGCGATACGGCAGGTGTCGGTGAGAATTCCGGTGACGTTGGATGCCGCGGAGAACGATCCGATCTTGAGTGGCCGGTCAGCGTACTGCAGCAGCCGGCGCTCCAGGTCGGCCGGATCTACGTGACCGTCGGCATCCTCGCCGATCACCACCACGTCGGCGAGTGACTCGCGCCAGGACAGCTCGTTCGAATGGTGTTCGTAGGGACCGATAAACACCACAGGTCGCTGGGATTCCGCGATCACCGAAGACAGCCCGTGCTGCTGGTCAAGGCCGGCCGGGATCCTGATCTGCAGCACCCCGATCATCTTGTCGATGGCCCCGGTGGACCCTGATCCGGTGAACAGCACGGCATGCTCGTCGGTTGCCCCCACTGCGTCCCTGATCGTTTGCCGGGCATCCTGCCTGAACCTGCTGGTCTGCAGTCCGGTCCCGCTGGACTCGGTATGGGTGTTGGCGTACCTGGGCAGTACCGCGTCGCGGATGAAGTCCTCGATGAAGCTGAGCGCCCGGCCCGATGCCGTGTAGTCGGCGTAGGTGATCCGGCGCGGACCGAATGGGCCTGGCAGCACCGCGTCCTCGCCGATGACGCCGGCCCGGATGCGCTGCAGCAGCACTTCTGGCGCGGTCGCCCGGGTGTCTGGCATCACCTGCACAGCGTATTCCGGTCCAAGTCCTTCTAGGGCGTTCCGCCAGCCGGAAACCGTGATTTCCGATGGTCAGGCCGTGCGCCGTCGACCGCGCCGCATCCTGAGATAGTCGCTCACGACATACTCGCCCAATCGATCTGTCTGTGGCGCGAACACCCTGCCGCCGGTCCGCTTGGCGAGTGCATCGACGAACCTGGCCAGGCCCGGATCTTCACCGAGCCGGAAGATGTTCAGCGTCGCACCCGTCCTGGCGATCTCGTCGGCCTGTGCGACCGTGGCCCTGATGGTCGCCGGCATAGGGGGCCAGGAGAACACCGGTTCGGTCCCCTCCAGGTGTGACGTCGGCTCGCCGTCGGTGACGACCAGCACGATCGGCTCCGCCTCAGGGTGACGCTGCAGGTGACGACCGGCCAACAGCAGCGCGTGCTGCAGGTTGGTGCCTTTCACCCATTCCGGTTCGATCTCGGCGAGTTCCATCGGCGTCATGATGCGGGCGATTCGGTCGAACCCGATGATCTCCAGCGCGTCCTGCCGGAATCTGGAAGAGATGAGGTGTGTCAACGCCAGCGCCGTCTGCTTCATCGGCACCCAGCGATCCTCCATCACCATCGAAAACGACAGGTCGACGCACAGCGCGACGGCCGCCCGGGTTCGGCTTTCGGTCTCGGCCACCTCGAAATCATCGGGTTCCAGCCTGATGCCCGCCAGGTCGGTGAGTCCCGCGGCGGTGCCAGTCACCGGCAACGGGGCGCGTGGTCCGGCGCGAAGCACCGCGTTGGTGACGGTGCGCACGGCGTCAATCCCTTGTTCGGTGCCGAATTCCCACGGCAGGTAGGCTCCGGTCCGCTCGTCGGCGGCGCCCGACCGTCTGTCGTCGTGGCCGCCGGTGCCGCGGGCGGCCAACTCGGCGAAGATCTGCTTCAGCGCGGTCTGGCCGAGACGGCGCAAAGCCTTGGGGGTCAACGACAAGCGCCCCGACGAACGATCGAGCCACCCTTGTCGTTGCAGTTCGCGCTCCAACTCCCGCAGCGCCTGTACGTCCCGCACAGCCTCGCCGCCCAGCTGACGCTGCAACGCATCGACATCGATGTCGTCAAGGGTGGCGCCCGAATGCTCCTGCGCCAGCTGGGATTCCAGCTGTTCCAGATCTGCCAGCTCGCCGACCACCCCCGCTGCTTGGCCGTAGTCCAGGGGCTCCTCGCCGCTGACCTGAACGCCGTTGCCGCGCATCATTCCCGGCCGCAGGGCCTGCAGGTTGTCCTGGAGTTGCGCCATCTGGGATGCCAGATCCACGTCCTGGCCAATGGCTTGATCGAGCAGGTCCTGCAGTTCGGCTCGCTGTGCCGGGCTCAGCGAGCGCATCATCCGCTCGGCGGCGGCCTGCCGACGGGCCAGCAGGTCGATGAGTTCGTCCACCGAGTCGGGTTGCTCAGGGAAGAGCTCGCCGTGTTTGGTCATGAACTCGTCGAACTGCTCCGCGGTGTCCTGGCCGGTGGCGTGATCGGCGAGCAGCTTGTTCAGGTCGGCCAGCATGTCCCGCACCTGTTGCAGCGCAGCCGGATCGCCGGAGGTCAGCGCCCGCTTGAGGCCGGCGAACTGCTGGTCGAGCAGCTGGTCGCGCAGGCCGCTGGAGATGGCGTTGAAGATGGCCGCTGCTTCCGGGTTGCGCCAGCTGTAGTCCGCCAGCTCGCGCATCGCCGCTGCCGTGGTGTCCGGCAGCGCATCCAGGGTCATCTCGGCAAGGCGGGCAGCGTCGTCATCGGCCCCGGCCAGGGTCTCTCGTTCGGCGGCCAACGCCTGATCAAGCGCTGCCCGTGCGGTGGTCAGCGAACCGGAAAGGTCGCCGCGACGGCTCGCCGCCTTGCGGCGTTTGGCGATCTGCCTGCGCAACTCGTCGAGACCGCGATCACCGCCGACCCCGTGGCGCTGCAGGTCGGCAAGGGAGTCCCGCAGGCTGCGACCTCCGAGCACCTGTCGGCCGAGTTCGTCGACAGCGGCCCGCACGTCGAACGGCGGCGCCAACGGATCCGGCCCGTCGTGCCACGACCGGTACCTGTAGCGGCCGTCGTCCCGCTGACCGGGTGTCGGGCCGGTCATGCTCGCCGCGACGGGGGTGAGAACCGTTTCCTGCCAACTGATGTCACGCTGCTCACCATCAGCTCAGCTGCAGTAGATCGTGCTGCCATCGACACTGTCCTTACTCAACCGGCGCGTCAAATACAGCCCTTCCAGCGTGAACTCGACGGCAGCGGCCACCTGGCCAGGTGTCACCGAGTCCTCGTCGATGCCGACCGCAGTCAGCAGACCGGAGAGACCGCGGATGGTGCCGATCTGGTCGAGCAACCGCTGTCCCGGGACCAGCGACCCGGTCTCGACGATCATGTTGTCGGCGAAGCGTTCGGTGAAGCCGGTCAGGTCCTGCCCGCGCAGCAGGTCACGGAACACCTGAGCCGTCGACAGCCGCAGCAGGTGTTCCAGGACTTCACCTTCCCTGCCCTCTTCGCCCATCTCGAACTCGAGCTTGCCGCGAAGCGCGTTCAGCACCCCGCCGACGTCCCCGATTCTGGCCACCGGATTCGCTTCACCGACCAGTGCGCCCCTGCGCAGCGCGGAGGCGCTGACCGCCTCGGTCGCGGCGACGGCAAACCGTGCGGAGACGCCCGACCGTTGATCGACGGCGGTGGACCCTCGCAGCTCGTGGGTCAGCAACGCGATCACCGCAACGACATGGTCGGGAACGTCGGCAACCAACTCAGCTTCCTGCCGGATCAGCTCGACGTCACCGGCCGGCTCCAGCGGGTAATGGGTGCGGATCTCGGCACCGAAGCGGTCCTTGAGGGGGGTGATGATGCGGCCGCGGTTGGTGTAGTCCTCTGGATTCGCCGAGGCCACCACCAGCAGATCAAGTGGCAGTCGCAGCGCGTAGCCACGGATCTGGATGTCCCGTTCCTCCAACACGTTGAACAGCCCGACCTGGATGCGCTCGGCTAGGTCGGGCAGCTCGTTGATCCCGAAGATGCCCCTGTTGCCACGCGGCAGCAGACCGTAGTGGACGGTCTCAGGATCACCGAGATGCTTGCCCTCCGCGAGCTTGGTCGGATCGATGTCCCCGATCAGGTCGCCGACGCTGGTGTCCGGGGTGGCTAGCTTCTCGGCGTAGCGCCTGCTGCGATGCAGCCACCCGATGGGCAGCTCGTCATCGAGTTCGTCCACCCGCTGCTGCGAGCCGGCACTGATCGGGGCGTAGGGGTGCTCGTTGAGTTCGGAGCCGTCGATCACCGGCGTCCACTCATCCAGCAGTCCGGCGATGGTGCGCATCAGCCTGGTTTTGCCCTGACCCCGCTCACCCAGCAGCACGAAGTCGTGGCCGGCCAGGATGGCCCGTTCGACTTCCGGGATCACGGTCTCCTGCAGCCCGACCATCCCCGGCAACGACGGCTCGCCGGATTTGAGTCTGGCGACCAGATTCTCCCGGAGCTCCTGCTTGACGCTGCGATGGTGGAACCCGGCGCTGCGCAACTCACCGAGGGTGCGGATCGGCGGTGCCGCGGCCCGCTGGGATGCGGCTGACGGGGTCGGGTGCTGGGTCACTTCATCCAGCGTAGGCCCGAAGCAGGTCGACGTCATCGGGGTCGCATTCCGGGCCCAACCCAACCCATCCCCCACCCGAGGTAGCGGAACTCTGCCGTGACACGCGGAACACATCCGGCGTGTGAGGAAAGCTTTGCGCTACCTGGGGGGGTGGCCCTGGCTGGGCCTCGGCGGGACTGGACCTCAGCCCTGATGGTGGGACAGTGCCACCAGAACGCCGGCGACGGCAAAGTACTTGTTCGAACCGAGGTCTCGGACGGTCTTGATGCCGAGCGAGGAGAACAGCTCGTCGTGCTTCTCGGTGAGGCCGGCAAGCGCCGATGGCGGTGCGTCGAGGATCTCGTCGATCGTCTTGTGCTCGTAGGCCTTGTCGAGCTTCTTGGTGAGGTCAGCAGAAACCGGCATTGACGTTCCTTCCGATAGGACAGTTGAGCAGCGCGTCGCGGGACAGGTGCAGTCTCAGCCCGCTCGGTTCTTCGCGCAACCGCAGACGTCGGGGCGCAGGTGATCAATATTGCCTGCCTGCTGTGCCGGGACCATCCGGCGTGCGCACACCACCAAAACGGGGAACCCGCGGCGGCTACCTTGCCGCTCTGGTTCCGGTCGCCGCACCCCACCCCCGACGCCGCTTCCGCAGCCGGTGTTGTGCCGCTGTATCCGGCGGATACCCGAGTGTGCAGAATGACTCACAGGCGTTCATCCCGTCTCCTCGACACACGACGACAGGGTCGCAAGCATGACGACAACCACAGCCGGACCCGACGCAGCGTCCGGCACTCCAGTTCGTCAGCGGGTGGCCGGCGCCCCCATCTCGTGGGGGGTGTGCGAAGTTCCCGGCTGGGGTTATCAGCTGGACCCCGACACGGTGCTGACGCAGATGCGGGAGGTGGGGCTGGCAGCCACCGAGTTCGGCCCTGACGGCTTCCTGCCAGACGCCCCGGCGGACAAGGCCAGCACTCTGGCCAGGTATCGGCTCGCCGCCGTCGGTCAGTTCGTTCCGGTGGTGCTGCACATCCCAGGGCACGACCCGATTCCCGAGGGGCAGCGGGCCATGCAGGGATTGCTGGCGGCCGGTGCGTCAACGGTGGTGATCGCCGCCGCCACCGGAGGCGACGGGTATGACAAACGACCGACGATCGACGACCAGGGCTGGGCGACGCTGCTCGAGAACCTGGACCGGATCAATGAAGCGGCGGCGGCGCACGGTTTGACCGCCACCGTTCACCCGCACGTCGGCACCATGGTGGAGTCGGGCGAGCAGACCCAGCGGGTGCTGGACGGCTCGGCGATCGGGTTGTGCCTGGACACCGGTCACCTGCTGATCGGTGGCGGGGATCCGGTTGCGGTCGCCGTCGCCCACCCGGATCGCATTGCCCACATGCATCTCAAGGACGTCCGGCTGAGCTGGGCCCGCCGGGTGCAGGACGGCTCAGTCAGCTACACCGATGCGGTGGCCGGCGGCATGTACGTACCGCTGGGTGCCGGCGATGTGGATGTGGCCGCCATCGTTACCGCGTTGGAGTCGGCCGGCTACCAGGGGTGGTACGTGCTGGAGCAAGACGCGATGCTGGCCGGCAAGCCAGGCGAAAACCCGGACGGGGCGGGCCTGGTGCCCGATCCGCTCGATGACGTCCGGACGAGTGTCTCCTACATTCTGTCTGTGGCCAATCGGCTGGCCGGGAGTGCGCATTGACCAGTGCAGCATCCACCGACGCAGCATCCACCGGCGCAGCAGCGACCGACGCGTTTGACCTGTTGGCGATGGGTCGCAGTGGTGTCGACATCTATCCGCTGGACCACGGGGTGGGATTGCCGGACGTCAAGACCTTCGAGAAGTTCCTCGGCGGCAGCGCCGCCAACGTCGCTGTGGCGACCGCCCAGTACGGGCGGACGGTCGCGCTGATCACCAGGACAGGGCGGGACCCGTTCGGCGAGTATGTCCGCCGGGAAGCCCAGCGACTCGGCGTCGACCCTCGGTACATCACTCCATTGGCGCAGACCGACGGACCCCCCACCCCGGTCACGTTCTGCGAGGTCTTCCCCCCCGACGATTTTCCGCTCTACTTCTATCGCTACCCGATCGCCCCGGACCTGATGATCACCGCCGACGAGCTGCCGCAGCAGGTAATCGAAAACGCGAACGTGTACTGGTGCACGGTGACCGGGCTGTCCCAGGAACCAAGCAGGGCAGCGCATTTCACCGGCTGGCAACTCCGCAACCGCCGCCCCAACACGGTGCTGGACTTGGACTACCGGCCGATGTTTTGGCCGGCTCCACAAGAGGCAAGCGCCCAGGTGGGCAAGGCACTCGAACTGGTGACGGTCGCCGTCGGAAACCGCGAGGAATGCCAGGTGGCTGTCGGCGAGACCGATCCGCAGCGGGCCGCCGATGCGTTGCTGGATCGTGGACTGGACTTGGCGATCGTCAAACTGGGCCCGAGAGGGGTGCTGGCCGCCACCCGTGACGAACGGGTTGAGGTGCCTGCGTTCCCGGTCACCGTGGTGAACGGACTCGGCGCCGGCGATGCGTTCGGCGGTGCCCTGGTACATGGCCTGGTCAGCGGATGGGACCTGCACCGCACCCTCGAGTTCGCCAACGTTGCCGGCGCCATCGTCGCCTCGAGGCTGGAGTGCTCGACGGCGATGCCCAACACCGCCGAGGTCAACGCCGCCATCGCCGGATCCGTTGCAGGAAAACAGTAATGTCCGCTTCGCAACGAGCAATTGCGATAGACATCGCATCGATCACCACCATCAGGGCGGGAGAGCCCGATCGGATCGCGCAAGCCTGGGCGGCGCGGCACCGACGGAAGCTGCTGGGTGAGGACGGCCGGCTGCTGATCGTGGCCGCAGACCATCCGGCCAGAGGAGCCATCGGCGTGCGCGGCGATGCGATGGCGATGGCCAGTAGGTCGGATCTGCTCGGCCGGCTGCTGACGGCCATCGGTCGGCCCGGGGTGGATGGAGTACTCGGCACCCCGGACATCTTGGAGGATTTGCTTCTGCTCGGCGCGTTGGATGACAAGCTGGTGTTCGGCTCGATGAACCGCGGCGGTCTGCAGGGGGCTGTCTTCGAGCTGGACGACCGGTTCACCGGCTACACGGTCGGCGAAATCGCCCGTCGCGGCCTGGACGGCGGCAAGATGCTCACCAGAATCGACCTGCAAGACCCCGCCACCGCGAGCACTCTGGAAGCCTGCGCGGCCGCAATCAGCGGGCTGGCCGAGCGGCAGCTGGCGGCGATGGTGGAACCGTTCATGTCGGTGCGGGAGAACGGCAAACTGCGCAACCTGTTGGACCCGGAGTCGACGATCAGAGCGATCCAGATTGCCAGCGGGCTGGGCGCCAGCAGCGCGCACACCTGGCTCAAACTCCCGGTGGTCGATGAGTTGCCAAGGGTGATGGACGCCACCACGCTGCCCGCGCTGTTGCTGGGTGGCGACCCGGCCGGCGATCCGCAGGACAGCTACGCGGCGTGGGGCGCCGCATTGCAGCTACCGGCTGTCCGCGGCCTGGTGGTCGGCAGGGCGCTGCTGTACCCACCCGACTCCGACGTCGCCGCCGCCGTCGATGTCGCTGCCGCACTCGTGCACGGAGGACGACGATGACGAACTCATGGGTGTACCCGCTCGGTTCTTGCGGCACAACGGGTTTCGATGTGTCAATCTCCGATTCGATCGACGGCTGGCAATACACCGGTCTAGCAGTGACTCAGCTGACGGCGGGGGAAGCCCGTGAGCTGACCCTGACCGGCGTCGAATGCATCGTTGTTCCATTGTCCGGCTCGGTGCGGGTCGATGCGTTGGCCGCGGACAGCGCCGCACAGCACGCCGAACTGGCCGGCCGCGCCTCGGTGTTCGCCGGCCCTACCGATGTCGCCTATGTACCCCGCGGCTCACAGCTGACGATTACCGGGGGTGCTGCTGGTTGCCGGGTCGCTGTGACCACCGCCAAGGCCGGCAAGAGTGATGCCACTCAACATTTTCGGCACCTGGCTGCGTCCGAGATTCCCGTCGAGCTCCGCGGCGCCGGCCAGTCGTCCCGCGAGGTGCGGAACTTCGGCGTGCCCGGCGTGCTCGATGCCGACTCCATCATCGCCTGCGAGGTGATCACTCCCGCCGGTAACTGGTCGTCCTATCCTCCGCACAAGCACGACACGGAGCGACCGGGCGTTGAGTCCGAGTTGGAGGAGATCTACTACTTCGAGACGCAACTGGCCGCCGGGATGCCGGCCACCGATGGTGGTGATCCTGTTGGCTACCAACGGGTCTACGGCAGCCCTGAGCGCCCGATCGAGGTGCTCGCCGAGGTGCGCAGCGGCGATGTGGTGTTGGTGCCGCACGGCTGGCACGGCCCGGCGATGGCGGTGCCTGGGTACGACCTGTACTACCTGAACGTGATGGCCGGCCCGGGACCGGAGCGGGCGTGGCTCATCTGTGACGATCCGGCTCACGGCTGGATCCGCGACACCTGGCCAGCCCAACCGCTCGATCCTCGACTTCCGTTACGGAACTCCGCCGTTGTCCACGCCACTGGTAGTGCGGCCGAGGACAACGCGGGAGGCAACCGATGAGCCAGACGGTCCGGCTGACCGTCGCTCAGGCGCTGGTGGAGTTCCTGTCCGTGCAGTACTCCGAGCGCGACGGCGATCGGCAGCGGTTGTTCGCCGGCGTCTTCGGCATTTTCGGCCACGGCAACGTCGCCGGCATCGGACAGGCGTTGCTGCAACAGGAGCTAGCGGCTGCCGCATCGAAGCAGCGGCCGCCGCTGCCCTACGTGCTTGCCCGCAACGAGCAGGCGATGGTGCACGCGTCGGTCGCCTACGCCAGGCAACGCGATCGCCTGCAGACCTGGGTCTGTACCGCGTCGGTAGGCCCAGGATCGACGAATATGCTGACCGGCGCCGCGCTGGCAACCATCAATCGAATTCCGGTACTGCTGTTGCCCTCCAGCGTCTTTGCCACCAGAGTGGCCGCCCCGGTACTGCAGGAACTCGAGGTTCCCCACGCCGGTGACATCACCGTCAACGATGCCTTCCGTCCGCTGTCCGCGTTCTTCGACGAGGTAACTCGACCCGAGCAGTTGCCGGCAGCCCTGCTGGGTGCAATGAGGGTGCTCACCGATCCGGCCCAGACCGGCGCCGTCACGCTCTCGCTGCCGCAGGACGTGCAGGCAGAGGCGCACGACTGGCCGACGGAGTTGTTCGCCGATCGCGAGTGGCACATCGCCCGGCCGCCGGCCGAAGGGGCCAGGATCGCCGCGGCGGCCGAGCTGATCCGGGGTGCGAGCCGGCCGATGATCGTTGCCGGCGGCGGGATCCACTACTCGGGCGCCGAGGATGCCTTGCTGGCATTGTGCGAGGCCACCGGCATACCGGTCGGCGAGAGCCAGGCGGGCAAGGGCTCACTACCGCACGGGCACCCACAGCTGCTGGGTGCCGTCGGCTCGACCGGAACCACCGCCGCGAATGCGGTGGCGCGGGACGCCGACCTGGTGATCGGCGTCGGCACGAGGTACTCCGATTTCACCACCGCCTCCCGTTCCGCATTCGCCGCCGACGGGGTGCGGTTCGTCAACATCAACGTCGCCGCCATCGATGCCGTCAAGCAGTCCGGTCTGACGCTGCAGGCCGATGCCAGACAGGCGTTGCAACAGTTGACCGATGCCCTGGCCGGCTACCACGTAGAGCAGTCCTACACCGACCGGCAACGGGCGCTCTGGCGAGATTGGGATGCCTGCGTAGAGGCCGCCTACCACCCGCCGGCCGCGATCACCGATTCGCTGGCACCAGGGCTGTTGACGCAGGGCGAGGTGATCGGTGCAGTCAACGAACTCAGCGACCCGCGGGATGTGGTGCTGTGTGCCGCCGGGTCGATGCCGGGCGACCTGCACAAGCTCTGGCGGGTGCGAGAGCGCAAGGCATATCACGTCGAGTACGGCTACTCCTGCATGGGATACGAGGTGCCGGCGGCGGTGGGAATCCGGCTGGCCGACCCGACTCGCGACGTGTTCGCGATGGTCGGCGACGGCGGCTACCTGATGATGCCAACAGAACTGGTGACGGCCGTTCAGGAGCGGATCAAGGTGATCGTGGTGCTGGTACAGAACCACGGCTTCGGATCGATCGGCTCACTGTCGGAATCCCTTGGCTCGCAACGGTTCGGTACCCGCTACCGCTATCGCACCGACGATGGCCGGCTGGACGGGGAACTGCTGCCGGTCGACCTGGCCGCGAACGCCCGCAGCCTCGGCGCCCGCGTCATCGAGGTGCACAGCAAAGCCCAGCTGACCGACGCCATCGCCGCCGCCAAAGGCGCTCCGGAGGATGGGGGGCCGGTGGTGATCCATGTGGAGACCGACCCGTTCGTCTCCGGGCCGGACTCGGATGGCTGGTGGGACGTACCGGTGAGCGAGGTTGCCGACCTCGAGTCGACCAAGGACGCCTACCGCGAGTACCGCCAGCACAAGGCCCAGCAGCGCAGCTATCTGGCGCCGCCGCATCCTCCGACGGGCGGCGGGTCCTGATGGCAGGTCGGCTGTTGATCGGCACCGCCCCGGACTCGTGGGGCGTGTGGTTCCCCGACGACCCGCAACAGACTCCGTGGCAACGGTTTCTGGACGAAGTCGTCTGCGCCGGCTACACCAGGATCGAGCTCGGCCCGTACGGGTACCTGCCGACTGATGCGTCCGCGTTGGCGGCCGAACTCGGTGCCCGCAAGCTGACCGTCACGGCCGGCACCGTCGCACCGATGGTGCGCACGGCCGACGCGTTCGACGCCAGTTGGCCGGCGGTGGCGCAGGCAGCGACGTTGACGGCAGCAATGGGTGCCGAACACCTCGTCGTACTGCCGGAGGCCCGGGACTTCGGCCAGGGCCGCGGCGCCGCGTCGCCCACCGACGCCGAATGGTCGGTCTACACCGGCCAGGTCGAAAGGCTCGGTGCCGCCGTCCGCGACGAGTTCGGATTGCGGCTACAGATACATCCACATGCCGACACCATTGTCGACACTGGACACAGCGTGCTCCGCCTGCTCGCCGACACCGACCCGGAATTGGTCAACCTGTGCCTGGATACCGGGCACCTCACCTACTGCGGTGGCGACAACCTGGAGCTGATCCGACGTCATCCCGACCGCATCGGCTACCTACACCTCAAGCAGGTCGATCCCGTTGTGCTGCAGCAGGTTCGGGCCACCGAACTCCGATTCGGCGAGGCGGTGCGGCTGGGTGCGATGTGCGAGCCGCCCGGCGGCATCCCGGCAATGCCGCCGATACTGCGCGCTGCCGAAGCCCTCGCCGAGCGGGCGCAGCGCGACCTGATCGCGGTTGTCGAACAGGACATGTATCCGTGCGCCGTGGACGTTCCACTTCCGATCGCCACCCGCACGCTCGACTATCTGAGGTCCTGCGCGGCATTTTCCTGATACCAGAACCCAGTAGTAGCAACAGATCCAGCGGATCCGGAGGACAAATCGATGGCAGAACACGATCTGCGAGTCGGCATCATCGGTGTCGGAATGATGGGCGCCGACCATGCGCGGCGGCTGGCAGAACGCACGGCCAACGCCAGTCTGGTCGCGGTCTGCGATCCCGATGCCCCGAAGGCAGAGTCGCTGGCGCAGAAGTTTGCCGGAGTGCGGGCCATCGCCGATCCGGCGTCCCTGATCGCCGACGACGACGTCGACGCGGTGTTGATCGCCTCACCGGGATTCGTGCACACCGAGCAGCTGCTCGGCTGCATCGAGGCATGCAAGCCCACCCTGTGCGAAAAGCCGATGACGATGGACACCGCCTCGTCAATACAGGTACTCAAGGCCGAGCGGGACTCCGGAAAGGCGTTGATCCAGATCGGTTTCATGCGCCGCTTCGATCCCGAGTACGTGCAGATGAAGTCGATGCTGGATGCCGGTCAGCTCGGCCGCACGTTGCTGCTGCACAACACCCACCGAAACAAAGGGGTGCCCAATGCCGAGTTCCGCAGTGAAATGATCATCAGGGACTCGCTGGTGCACGAGGTCGATGTCGCCCGATTCCTCTTCGGTCAGGAAATTGTTGCCGTACAGGTGTTGTCGCCGGCTCCGACGTCCTATTCGGCGCCGGGCGTTGTCGATCCGCAGGTGGCGATCTTCCACATGTCCGGCGGCGCGATCGTCACCAACGAAGTGTTCGTCAGCAACGAGGTCGGCTATGAAGTGCGCTGCGAGGCAGTGGCCGAGCGCGGCACGGTCATCATTGGGCAGCCGCACAGCCAGCTGTACACCACCTCGGCGGTCGGCGAGGCCGGCGCCTGGGGTGGCCGGATCCCAGACGACTACCGCGAGCGGTTCGCGCTCGCCTATGACCTGGAGATCCAGGCCTGGGCCGATTCGGCCAGCCGCGGCGAGGTGGTCGGGCCGACCTCGTGGGACGGTTACGCCGCTACCGCCGTCTGCACCGCCGGCATGCAATCGCTGGCCAGCGGCCAGCAGGTGGCGGTGGAGCTGGCCGATCGAGTGTCGGTGCTCGGCACCCACTGATCCGGCCTGCGACGACAGGCGCACACTTCGTCACCAGCACTGCTGTGGCGCAGCCGTAGAAATCAACGACCGAACAGACAAATCAGGGAGTGCAGATGAATTGGATCGCCGTCACCGGTGGCAGCGGCAAGCTGGGCCGGGCAGTGGTGACCGAGCTGCTCGAGCGCGGGTACCGGGTGGTGAACCTGGATCGCGCGCCGTCACCGGAGGGCAGAGCGGTGCACGTCAAGGTCGACTTCACCGACTACGGACAGACCTTCGAAGCCCTGCATGCGATCGAGGACCGTTACGACCAGATCGATGCCGTTGTGCACCTGGCCGCGATTCCTGCCCCCGGGTTGCTGACCAACGCGGCCACCTTCGACAACAACATCACCAGCACCTATCACGTCTTCTCGGCGGCCAGGGCGGCGGGCGTCAAACGGGTGGTGTGGGCGTCCAGCGAGACGGTCCTCGGCCTGCCAATGGGCCCCGACAGCCCGCCGCCGTATCTACCGGTCGACGAGGAGTACCACCCGCGGCCGGAGTCGTCGTACTCGCTTGCCAAGACCCTCGAGGAGGAGATGGCGCTGCAATTCTGTCGTTGGGATCCCGATTTGACCATGGTCGGGTTGCGGTTCTCCAATGTGATGGATCCATCCGACTATGCAGCTTTCCCGTCTTACGATGCCGACCCCAGCCTGCGGCAATGGAACGCCTGGGGCTACATCGACGCCCGCGATGGCGCCCAGGCAGTCCGGCTGGGGCTCGAGGCGGAGCTCACCGGACGGGAGATCTTCATAATCGCGAACGCGGATACGGTGATGGACCGGTCCAGTGCCTCCCTGGCGGCCGAAGTGTTCCCGGCCGTCGAGGTCCGCAAGCAACTCACGGAGCATGAAACGTTGCTGTCCATCGACAAGGCCCGCCGGCTGCTCGGCTACCGGCCGCAATTCAGCTGGCGTCAGGAAGGCTGATCGGCCGCTGTGGTGAGAAAGAGTGGGAACTCTCTTTGTAGCGGCTGCGTTGTCCCAAGCGCAGGCAGTTGCCGGTGGTGGCCAGGGCCGGGATCGAACCGGCGACCTTTCACTTTTCAGGCGAACGCTCGTACCGACTGAGCTACCTGGCCAAACAACCCGGGGCCGGTCCGATCTCTCGGAACCGACCCCGCGCAGCGCGACCCTGACGGGACTTGAACCCGCGACCTCCGCCGTGACAGGGCGGCGCGCTAACCAACTGCGCCACAGGGCCTTGCATCGACCACCGTATCGGGCCGGAGCCCGGACGGAAAATCGCGTACCCCCAACGGGATTCGAACCCGTGCTACCGCCGTGAAAGGGCGGGGTCCTGGGCCGCTAGACGATGGGGGCCGGACCAAAGTCCGCCTCCAACGGCTTGCCGTTGGGAGCTAGCCGAGCATACGGCACCGTGATTGGCGCCTCCAAAACCGCTGCTGCGGGTAAGGACCCAGCAGCGATCATGGCGCCCCCCGAGCCCGGTGGTTCCGCGGTCGCCAAGCCCGGTTCTCAGTCTGTCCGGTGCCGACCGTGGTCGACGGCCGGATCGGACGGGTGGGCAACCTCCTGCGTCAGGCCCGGCAGTCGAATCTCCACCGGGACGTCAGGATCGGCAGCCAGGTGCTCACCGGAGTTCGTCGACTGGGCAGGATCGAGGCTGTCAACGATAGGGGCCTGTTCCCGAACCTGTTGCTTCTCCAACACGGCCACGCCACCACCGTCCCCCGGATGGTCGAACGACGGGTGGTCGGCCTGCCCGTCGGCCGAACCGTCGACCTGCGCATCGGCAGCTACCTGCGCTGCGACGGCCGCAGCAGCCTCGTTCTGCCGCTCCTGCAGGGCCGAAATGGTCCGCAGCGGAGTCTCCTTCATGAACCACAACACGATGAAGGCCACCAGGGCGACGATGGCAGCTGCGAAGAACACCGGATGCATCGAGTCGACGAATCCCTGCTGGAAAGGTCTGGCCAGTGTCGGCGAGATGCG
Source organism: Actinomycetota bacterium (assembly GCA_030947305.1). Lineage (GTDB taxonomy): Bacteria > Actinomycetota > Actinomycetes > Mycobacteriales > Nakamurellaceae > Nakamurella. Next base: position 24,039 of record JALYXB010000086.1, read on the forward strand.
CTGCAGGAACGACGTGTCGTTCTGCATGCTGGCGCCGAAGCCGGCAATGGTCTGCTGGATCTTCGCCGGATCGGTGGAGCCCGCCTGCTGGGCGGCGGCCTGTCGGAAGGCCTGGCTGCCAGATACCGCCGAGATCTGCCCGGAGATCTTGTCCGGCAACAGACTGAACAGCAGCGACAGGAAGACCGCGACGCCAATGGTGCCGCCGGTCTGCCGGAAGAAGGTGGCCGAGGAGGTGGCAACGCCCATGTCCTTGGCCGGCACCGCGTTCTGGGTGGCCAGCGTCAGCGACTGCATACACAGGCCGATTCCGAAGCCGACCAGGAAGATCATTCCCCACATCGGCAGGTTGGGGGTATCGATCTTCAGCTCGAAGGTCAACAGCAACGCGCCCACCATCACCAACGCCATGCCGATCTGCGGGAAGATCTTGTACCGGCCGGTGCGGGAGGTGATCTGACCAGAGACGATAGCGGCGAGCATCAGCCCGATCGTCATCGACAGCATTTGCAGACCGGACTGGGTCGGGGTCGCACCGCGGACGATCTGCAGGAACAGCGGGATAGTGAGGATGGCACCGAACATCGCCATGCCGACCAACATGCCGGCGACCTGCACGACCGAGAAGGTGACGTTGCGGAACAGTCGCATCGGGATCAGCGCCTCGGCCTGCATCCTGATCTCGACCAGCACGAACCCGACAAGGGCGAGCACGCCGACTACCAGCAGGATGAGCACCCCCGGGGAGCCCCAGCCCCAATCGCGACCCTGTTCGGCCACCGTCAGCAGCGGGACCAGGCCGATGATCAGGGCAACGGCGCCCCACCAGTCGATCCGGTGGTTGGTGGAGGTGTGCGGGATGTGTAGCACCCTGGCGACGATGGCCAGCGCGATTAGGCCGATCGGCACATTGATCAGGAATACCCAACGCCAGCCGGCGATGCCCAGGATGCTGTGGGTGCCGGCGAACAGGCCACCGATCAGCGGCCCGATCACCGACGAGGTGCCGAACACAGCCAGGAAGTAGCCCTGGTATTTGGCACGCTGCCGCGGCGGCATGATGTCGCCCATGATCGCCAGCGACAGCGAGAACAGACCACCGGCGCCCAGCCCCTGGAAGGCCCGGAAGGCGGCCAGCATGTACATCGAGGTGGCGAACGAGCAAGCCAGCGAGCCGATGACGAACAGCGAGATCGCCAGCATGAAGAACGGGCGGCGGCCATAGATGTCGGACAACTTGCCATACAGCGGGGTGGCGATGGTGCTGGTGATCAGGTAGGCGGTGGTGACCCAGGCCTGCAACTTGAGCCCGTGAAGGTCGTCACCGATCGTTCTGATGGCCGTCGAGACCACAGTCTGGTCGAGTGCAGCCAGGAACATGCCGGCCATCAACCCACCGAGGATCGCCAGGATCTGCTTGTGTTCCATACCGCCGGACACTTCGGGCGCTGCGGATGTCGCCGCGCTACTGCTGGACATGGATGTGCCTTTCGGGATCTGGTGATGCGGTACTCGTGGGGACGTTGGCTAGATCGGCTTTCAACGAATCGCTCAGGCCGGCAACGAGGTCGTCTCTCTGTGTTCTTCCAGACTTGCCACGTACCGCCCGAGCAACTGGGTGAAGGTTTGCTTGTCCGGCTCGGACCAGTCGCGGATCATCCCACCGAACAGTGCACTGCGACGGCGGAACAGTTCTTCGCGTCGTCGAAATCCTGCATCGGTCAACACCAGGATGGACGCGCGACCGTCGAGTGGGTCGGCTTGCCGTTCGACCAGCTTCTCCTTCACCATCGACGCCACCTGTCGGGACACGGTGGACGGGTCGGCGCACAGTTCGGCGGCCAATTCCGCCGCCATTCGCGGGCCCTCGCCGAGCTTGGCCAACAGGAAACTGGGCGCAACCTCACCACGATGGATCGACGCCAACCGGGCACGCATCACAGTGTGCTGACGCATCAAGCGCATCATCAGTTCAGGGATGTCGGCCGGATCAGCGGTCGGTGTACTCATTTGATTGCCCTCATCAACTAGTTGCCGTTTGCAAGTATGCACCTGGGTCCAGGCTTGATCGTCCGGATTCACTGTGGGCTCCGTCTCGGCGCCCCATCTCTACGCTCCGTCTCGGCCCCCTGATCGACGCCCCTGATCGACGCCCGTCTCGACGCCCCTGATCGACGCCCCGTCTCGGCATTCCCGGTCGTCGGGCATCCCCCAGTCGCGGCGGGCAAACTACATCGCGACGGACAGAACCTGGTTGCCAGTTCGGTACGCTCGCCAAGCGCGCGACGGCGTGCGGGCCTCTCGCTCAATTGGCAGAGCTGCGGACTTTTAATCCGTAGGTTCCGGGTTCGAGCCCCGGGGGGCCCACCTCAGCAGCGCTGGAAACGACTGCTCCCGCAACGCCAGAGCAGAACGTGACG
>JALYXB010000090.1 GCA_030947305.1 Actinomycetota bacterium
GGCGAGCACCACTCGCCCGGCCGTGCGGAACCCGAGTTGACCACTCTTCACCCGCGAACAATGAGGTTGCCCGGTGGCTGAGACCATTCTCGAGACCCGTGATCTGAACAAGAGTTTCGGTGCCGTCCAGGTGCTGCACGATGTCAACTTCTCGGTGTATCCGGGCGAGGTGACCGCGCTGGTGGGGGACAACGGCGCCGGCAAGTCGACCTTCGTCAAGTGCATCGCCGGCATCAACAGCGTCGACTCGGGCCAGCTGCTGTGGCAGGGAAACCCGGTGGTGCTGCACGATCCGGCCGCCGCCGCCGCGCTCGGCATCGAGTTCGTCTACCAGGATCTCGCGCTCGCCGACAATCTGGACATCACCCAGAATATGTTCCTGGGTAGGGAGATCCGGAAGAACGGGTTCCTGGCCGACGGCGAGATGGAACGCAAGGCGCGGGAAGTGCTGGTGGGCCTGTCGGTACGCACCGTTTCTTCGGTCCGGCAATTGGTCGCCAGCCTGTCCGGTGGCCAGCGGCAAACTGTAGCCATCGCGAAAGCCGTGCTGTGGAACAGCAAAGTGGTGTTCCTCGACGAGCCCACCGCCGCCCTCGGTGTCGCCCAGACTCGTCAGGTACTGGATTTGGTGCGCCGACTGGCCGACAACGGTCTCGGCGTGGTGCTGATCTCCCACAACATGAACGACGTGATGGAGGTTGCCGACCGGGTGGTAGCGCTGTACCTGGGCAGAGTGGCGGCCGAGGTCCTCAAGACGGACACCAGCGTCACCCAGATCGTAGAGTTGATCACCACTGGCAGCAGCGGGAATCTCGGTCTGAGCCCAGCTACCGCGAACGAGAGCATCTGATGACCGACAATCCTGATCTGACAAAGGGTTCCGGCCCTATTGACGGCCCTGCTCCGGCCCGTGGTCCCGGCCCGGCTAAAGGCCCCGACACGACGGGGGGTCCCGATCCGACGGCAGCCACGGTGACCACCGCGAAGGCGCCGACGATCAACCCGGACGAATTTCTCGGTCGGGCGTCGGGCTTCTCGCTCGACAGCCAGCCACGCTCCGTCAGGAACGCGGTGATCGGTTACAGCAACCGAGTGCGTTCCGGAGACCCGGGTGCGCTTCCGTCGTTGCTGGGCATCGTGGTGCTCGGCTTCCTGTTCTCCAAGGTCAGCGACCGATTCCTGTCACTGAACAACATCGGGAACCTGCCAGGGCAGAGCGCCTACATCGCAGTGATCGCGATGGGTCTGATCTTCGTTCTGCTGCTCGGTGAGATAGATCTGTCGGCCGGAACCGCCGGCGGCGTATGCGCCGGCTTCGCGGCCCAGGCGCTGTTCTCCGGCGGACTGAAACAGGGTGTCTCCGGCGTGCTGTTCTGGATCCTCATCGGCTTCATGGTGGTGGCGCTCTTGACCGCCGTCTACCTGAAGGCCTACACCGGCGCTGCCGTGGTGCTCATCGGACTGCTGATCGTGGCGTTCGGGTTGGAGCAGCACGTCATCGGGGCGATGATCTTCGCAGTCACCATCGGAACAGCCATAGGCATCCTCACCGGCTGGCTGGTCGCCAAGGTCGGGATCCCCAGCTTCATCGTCACCCTGGCATTGTTCCTTGCCTGGCAGGGCGTGCTGCTGTTCGCGCTCAAGTCGCAGCCCGTCGGCATCCAGAATTACCCGTACTGGTACGGGCTGGCCAACAACAACATGTCCAACACCTGGAGCTGGGTGTTCACCATCGTGGTGCTAGTGGGCTACCTCGGCTACACGTTGTGGCGCGCCCAGCGAGCACGCACCAAGGGCCTGATCGCCGAGTCGGTTCCACTGGTCCTCATCCGTGGCGGTGTGGTCGCAGCGATCGGCATCGTCCTGACGATCTTTGCCTGCCGCGACCGGAACCCCAATATCGGGTTCCCTATCTCCGGAATCCCGTGGGCGATGAGCATTCCCATTGTTCTGATGATCGTCTGTAACATCGCGTTGACGAAATCCCCATGGGGTAGACACCTTTTCGCCACCGGTGGCAACGTGGAGGCGGCCCGACGAGCTGGCATTGACGTGGTGCACATCAGGGTTACCGCCTTCACGGTGTGCTCGTCGTTCGCGGCGCTGGGTGGCTTGTTCCTGTCCTCCAGTACCGGCGGTGCGCAGCTGGACCTGGGTTCGGGCAACATCCTGCTGTTCTCGGTGGCGGCCGCAGTGATCGGCGGCACCTCATTGTTCGGCGGTCGCGGCAAACCCCGGGACGCGATCATCGGTGCCTTGGTGATCGGCATGATCCCGAATGGGATCGGTCTCAAGCCCAGCTTGCCGGCACAATGGCAGACCGTGATCACCGGTGCCGTGCTGCTGGTCGCTGCCGCGGTCGACGCCTTGTCGCGGCGCTCCTCGTCGCGACGGTAGGCGCGGCCGCCCGACCACGATGCGAAGCCAACCCATCACCCGACCAGCTGTTGCCCGGCCCGACGAGATCCGCGGTCGCAATCTGACGTCCGTGCTCACCGCGGTGCATCACGATGGCCCGCTCACCAGGGCCGAACTCACCAGCCGGCTCGGGCTGGGCCGCTCCACCATCGGTGCGCTGGTCGCCGAACTCACCGCGCTCGGTCTGGTCGAGGAATCGGTGCCGACCGGCGGCCCGCAGTCCGGTCGACCGTCACACCTGGTTGGCCCCCACCCGAATGGGCCGTGTGTGCTGGCCGTCGACATCTGCATCGACAACGTGGCGGTCGCCGCCGTCGGGATCGGCGGCACCATCCTGCGGCGCTGGCAAACCGCCGAGCCCACCGTGCTCACCCCAGCGCTGGTGGCCGACAAGGTGGTGACGATCCTGGTCTCGCTCGCCGACCAGTCGCCGCCGGTGCTGCCGGTGGGCATCGGGATCAGTGTCCCTGGCACCGTTGACCGACGGACCGGAAAGGTGGGCGTGGCACCGAATCTCGGGTGGCACGACGTCGACATGCGGGACCTGCTGCTGACCGGCATTCCGGTGGTGGTGGGCAACGATGCCGACCTGGCCGTGCTCGCCGAACATGTCCGTGGCAGCGGGCGGGCGTGTGAGGATCTGGTCTTCCTGATGGGCCGCTACGGCGTCGGTGCCGGAATCATCGCCGGTGGCATGTCACTGCTCGGCACGGCCGGCCGGGCGGGGGAGATCGGCCACAACGTCATCGATCCGGCCGGCCGGCCGTGCCACTGCGGCCAGCTGGGCTGCCTGGAGACCTATGTCGGCGAGGAGGCGCTGCTCGCCCAGGCCGGTCTGCCGGAGGTGGGGGCCGGGGGCGACGTCGACGAGGTATTCCGGCGGGCCAGATCCGGGGACCCACGCTCTTGTGCCGCCATCCGGCAGGCGGCCACCTCCCTCGGCGAGGCGGTCGCGGTGCTGGCCAACCTGCTCGACCCCCGGCGGGTGGTGCTCGGTGGCCTGTTCGGCAAGCTGCTGGCCGAGTGCTCCGGCGACATCGTCCGGGCATTGGACGCTCGATCGCTGGACACCTCCGTCGAGCTCACCGCACCGGGCCTCGGCGACGATTCGGCGTTGCTGGGTGCCGCCGAGATCGCCTTCGGTGCACTGCTTTCGGACCCGCTGTCGGCCAGAGCCGCTGTCGGCTGACCGGGTGTGCTCAGGCCGCCTCGAGGGCCAGCAGGGTGGTTTTGGCGTCCGCCCCGCCGGCGTAGCCACCGAGGGTGCCGTCGGTGCGCAGCACCCGGTGGCAGGGCACCACGATGGGCAGCGGGTTCGTCGCGCAGGCCGATCCGACGGCCCGCACCGCCCGCGGGTTGCCGACGATCTCGGCGACCTGCTTGTACGTCCCGGTGTGCCCGTAGCCGATGTCGGACAGGTGCCGTTGCACCAGCTGTCGGAAGCCACCGGACAACGAGTAGTCCAGTGGCAGCTCGAACAGGGTGCGTCGGCCGGCGAAGTACTCGTCGATCTGCCGGGCCGCACCGTCAAGTCGTTTCGGAGCCCGCAGGATTCGCGGGCTGAGCTTGGCCGCCATCGTCTCCAGCGCAGCGTGATGATCTTGGATTTCGTAGGCGATCCGGACCAGCCCCCTGTCGGTGGCGGCCAGCAGCAACGGTCCGACCGGGGAGTCGATGGTGGTGTAGGCCACGTCGAGAATGCCTGTGCTGTCGGCATCCTCGGCCAACCGTCGCTGCAGGCTGGCGATCGCGGTGTCCGGCACGTCGGTCAACGAACGTAGGGCGGCGACGTCGCGCTGCTCGGAGTACATGGTCATCGGCTTGCTCCTTTCGGCCCCGTCCTGGTGAACGCAGTGCGGAGATTCTTGATCCCATCAGCGGCGGCCCGGCGGGCGGCATCCGTTGTGCCACCGAGGATGTCGGCGATATCGGCGTAGGGCAGGCCGCCGAGATAGTGGTATGCGATTGCCTTTCGCTGCTTGTCCGGCAGTGCCTCGACGGCTCGCCACAGTTCGGGATCGCCGGCTTCCGGGTGGCCGATCGCCGACGGTCGGTCCGGAACCTCGCCGACCGGAATTGCCTGCCGCCCAAGCACTCTGGTCACGTCGATCGCCTTGCGATGGGCGATCGTCACCAGCCACGCCTGCACGTTGGCGTCGGCCGGTAGTTCCGGATAGCTGCGCAGGGCGGCCAGGAAGGTCTCTGACCAGGCGTCCTGGGCGTCCGCCGTCGGCCCCAGCACTGCCCGGCAGACCCGCAGTACCGTCGCGGCGTGAGCGGTGACGATACTTTCGAACGGCGGCTTTCCCTTCAGAACAACATCACCGCTCTCGCCTGCGCTGGCTGCTCCAGTTGAAGCAGGAACCGTTTGCGCTCCAGGCCACCCGCGTAGCCGGTGAGCCTGCCGGTGCTGCCGACCACCCGATGGCAGGGCACGACCACGCTGACCGGGTTGCGGCCGACCGCCTGGCCGACCCGCTGGGCCAGCGCCCTGTTGCCGAGCCGGTTGGCGATCGCGCCGTAGCTGGTGGTGCTGCCGTAGGGGATCTCGTTGAGCAGCGCCCAGACCTGTTGCTGGAACCCATCTCCGACCAGATTCACCGGCAGCTCGAAGCTGCTGCGACAACCGGCCAGGTACTCGTCGAGCTGATTGTCGACCATTTTGAACACCGGGTCGGTAGCAGCATCCACCCGCGGGCCGATGGTGTCGGGTGCCGGCGGGTACCAATGATGCGGGAAGTACAGGCCGATCAGCGCCGCATTGGCCGCCACCACGGTGATCTCGCCTATCGCGGTGTCGATGACGCTGTGCCGGGTCGTCATGGTGGTCATCCTTCCGATTTCAGTCGACCTACACGATGTTCACCGTGTAGACGCCGCGCTCCGAGCGAACGTGAGGTCCCGGTGTTCATTCTCGCCGGGCTCAGCGCCCGGGCGGTGAGCATCGATCCGGCTACCGCCAGCACGATCGGCACGGTGAGGTCGAAACCGCAGTGGGTGAACTCGAGTACCAGCACGATCCCGCACAGCGGAGCCCGCTGGGTGGTGGCCAGCACCGCCGCTGCGCCGACGATCGCGTAGGAGCCCAGGGGGGCGCCCGGCCAGAGGCGCGTCCAGCCGATCCCGGTGAGCGCGCCCAGTACCGCGCCGGTGGCCAACGCGGGTGTGAGTAGCCCGCCGATGGCTCCGCCGGCCAGGCAGGCGGCAGTGACCAGCGGTTTCAAGATCACCAACAGCGCCAGCAGCAGCACCGACAACGTTCCGTCCAAGGCCAGCTGGGTGAGGCCTTTCCCGTTGCCTAGCAATGCCGGGTATGCCATCGATAGAGCACCCACTGCCGTGAAAGCGAGGGCGCAGCCGGGCACCAGCTTCCAGCCGGTGGCCGCCGCCGCGCGGGCTCGCGCGACGAGCGCGGTGAAGCCAACGCTCACCACACCCGCCACGGGTCCGAGCAGCAGCGCCCACACCACCACCTGCGGATGCACCCCCTGAATGGCGACCGTGTAGGTCGGGTGGCTGGATAGCACCGGCCAACAGCTGGCGGCGGCAATTGCCGAACTCACCAACGCCGGCACCACATCCGTCACCTTCGCCGAACCGAGCAAGATCTCCAGGGTGAACAGCGCACCGCCCAGCGGCACGTTGTAGACGGCGGCCAGCCCGGCGCCGGCGCCGCAGGCAACGACGGTGTG
>JALYXB010000094.1 GCA_030947305.1 Actinomycetota bacterium
CGCACCGCCTGACCGAACGGCATCTGGTCGACCGCCGGATGGTCGAGCGCTTCCACCACTTCGAGGTAGTGCCCGTCGGTGAGCGGCAGAATCCGGTTCCTGGTGCCGAAGCCGGGGTGAACGCCGCCATCCACCGGGGCGGTCCCGAGCCGGCTGGCCAGCCGGGCCGCGGTGGCGTCTAGGCCGTCAGGTCCCGCGGCGTACGAGACGTGGTCCAGGCGCATCCACTGATGGTGGCAGGTGGCGCAGAGTGATCGGAACAGGGGTCCCGGTCCGAATCCGGCGCGGGTGCGCAAGCCTGCCGGGGTTGGTCAGTCGCCGGCCACCGCGGCCTGCTGCGGCGACGACTGATCGTGCTCTTGCGCGCCCGGCTCTGGCTGATCGTCGCTGCCACCGGCCATCCCGGCGTGCGTCGGCTTCGCGAAACACAGCACCGCGATGAGCCCGATGATCAGCACTGCGGCCGGCAGATACACGCTTTGCCCCATCGCGTGCGCGAACGGGTCTTGCAGCGGGGCCGGCAGCGGCCCGGTCGCACTCCGCAGCGAATCGGCCCTGGGGGCACCCTTGCCGGCGGGGGCGGCCGCCGACAGCTGAGCGGCGATCCGGTTTTGCATCAGCACTCCGACCGCGGCGCTGCCGAGCACGGCGCCGACCTGCCTGGTCATGTTGTACACCCCGGCACCTGCCCCGGCCTGCGTCATCGGCAGGTTCCGGGTGGCCGTCGCCGCCAGCGGCGCCCAGATGAAAGCATTGCCGATGCCCATCAGGGCGATCGGTGCCAGCACGCCGATCACCGGCGTGGCCGAACCCGCCACCGACCCGAGCCAGAAGAACGACACCACCGTGAGGACGAACCCGAAACCGGCGAGGTAGCGCGGATGCATCCGGTCGGTCAACCTGCCCACCGGTGCGGCCAACGCACCCGACATCACCGCAAGCGGCACCAGCAGCAGAGCCGCCCGCATCGGTGACAGCCCCATCGACTTCTGGGCGAACAGCATCAGCGGAATGGCCATGCCGGTGATCGCGAAGCCCATGCTGGCGATAGCAATGTTGGCCAGCGAGAAGTTTCGGTCCTTGTACAGGCCAAGACTCATCAACGGTTCGCCCTTGGTGACGGCCTGCCACAGCACGAAGACCGCCAGTACCACCACCCCGGCGATGATCAGCGACCACACCGAGATGGGGCCGGAAATCGTTCCCCAGTCGTACTTCTGGCCTTCCTGGATGCCAAACACCACCAAGAACATGCCGAACGCGCTGAGCGAAATTCCGATGAAATCGAAGCGGTGCCTGTGGGTGGGCAGCTGCGGAACCAGCCGGTAGGCCAGCACGAAGGCGATGACCCCGACCGGCACGTTGACGAAGAAGATCCAACTCCAGCCCCAGGTGTCCACCAGGAAGCCACCGGCAAGGGGCCCGACCAGGATCGCGATACCGGCGACCGAGCCCCACAGACTCATCGCTGTTCCGCGCTTGGCCGGCGGGAAGGTGCGGGTGATGACGGCCATTGTCTGCGGCGTCATCAGCGCCGCGCCGAGTCCCTGCACGGCCCGCGCGGTGATCAACATGCCGATCGAGTTCGACAGGCCGCACCACGCCGATGCGGCGGTGAACAACACCAGCCCCGTCAGGTAGATGTTCTTCGGACCGAACTGGTCGCCGAGCCGGCCGCTCACCAGCAGCGGCACCACATAGGCGAGCAGGTAAGAACTGGTGACCCAGACGACACCGTTCAGGTCGGCCCTCAATCCGACCAGGATCGAGTCGGTGGCCACCGAGACGATGGTCGAGTCCACCAGGATCATGAAGAACCCGATCACCATCGCCCACAGGGCGAACCACGGGTTGGGAGCATCTCGATCGGCTCCGTCGGTCGCCCCTCGGGTCGGCTTCGAGGGCGCGACGCCCGTCGATTCCAGGCCGGTCGGCTGCCCGCCGGATGCTGCGTGCGTGCCTGCCGGCTCGGCCAGCGTTGGATCGTTGTCGGTCATCCGGTTGTCCATTCCAGTTCGCCGCTTTCCAGCGCCGTGAGTGTCGTGGTGAGCCACGCTATTTCGCTCGCGCGCATCACGATCAGGTAGTCGAGGTCCAAGATCACGTGCCGCGCTTTGCCCCCGTCGATCAGTTCCTGGTAGCCGGCCTTCATCACCGACAGCTCGCGTTCCAGCACGCTGAGCCGGTACTTGAAGTGCTGCAGCACATCGGCTTTCGGAAGCCGCTGGGCCTGCGCGACAGCCACCGGGAAGATCGGGAACTCATTCACCGGGTGGGCGAGGTGGTTGACGACGATGCTCTCCAACACCTGACGACCGTCGCGGGTGACCTCGTAGGTCGTCCGCTCCGGCCGATTGCCGTCCCGCTCGGTGCCGGTCGCCCGGACCAGGCCCGACTCGGCCAGCTTGGCGATCGCGTGGTACAGCGAGCCCGGACTGAGCTTGACGATCACATCTTCCCGCCGACGCACCAGTACCTGATACATCTCATACGGGTGACGCGGTCCCTCGGTGAGTAAACCGAGGGCCACCATGCCAAGGGCGTTGATCTTCGTATCGCCGATGAGAGAGGTCATCCGAAGAACAACTCCTCACCACAGTGCCCACGAAATCGATAAAAGCCATGCTGGGCCGACGGGCGCCCGCACCAGCCGATCCCTACTATAACTGGCCCAGGCGGATTATTCCAACTGGAGTATCCCGGTCATTGGTCCAGGCCCGGATCCGCACCAGGGCTTCGGTGGATCGACATCGTCAGCCGAGATGCTTCAGCGCCTCCCGTCGGGACAGACCGGACATCCGATCCCGGTAGCCGTCGACCACACCGCGCACCCAGTCCGCCGCCGCCTCCCCGGACCGGGCGTATTGCCGCAGCGACCAGCCGATGGCCTTGCGAATGAAGAACTCCCGGTCGGCAAGGTTCGGCTCGATGCAGTCCAACAGCAGGTGCCTGTCGGTGTCGGCCCGGAAGCCCAACTGCGCCAGGATCGCGGTGCGCCGCACCCACATGTGGTCGTCAACGGCCCAGCAACGCATCGTCTCCTTCATGGTCGCTTGGTTCGCCCCGAGCACCGCTCCCACATACTTCTGGGCGATCTCGTCGGTGTAATCCCACCAGGCGCCCGTCTCCACCAGGTGCCGCAGCATCGGCAGTGTCGCCAGCTCCGGTAGCCACTGCGCATAGAGCCGATGACCGATGAGTGTCATTGCGGCGTAACGCTCTTCACGGAACTCGGCCTGGTCCCACAACCGGCGCACGGTGGCCTCCCAGTCGGCCCTGTCCGGTAGCCGGTGCGTGGTCAGCAACGGTCGCAGAGCAAGGCGGAGGACGGGAAGGCTCAGTCCGCGATAGGGCATCTCGGACCTCATGTAGGCCTGCTGCTTGATTGCCCGCTCCGGGTCGGCGCCGGCCGTCAGTACTGCCCGAACCTCATCGATCAGGGCAGAGCCGGGATCTGTCGGGCTATCGGTTCGCGGCATCGCGTTCGATCCCGGCCAGCACCTGAGCGATCGTTGGCAGCGAACCGGCCCCATCGCTCATCCAGCGCCGGATGGCGGCTGTCGCCCGCACATCGTCTTCGTTGTAGTCCAGAATGCGTTGCTGCATCTGCCGATCGGGCCTGTCGGCGCCGCCCATTCCGACGGCCGCCCGGTACCAGGCCATCGAATTCTCGCCGCCGGGCTCGGGATCGCGCCACTGGAACCCGGCCACCGGGGCGATCGCCTTGAGTCGCATCGATCCCGGCACCACGAACACTCGCTTGACCTCGGCGTACAGGTCGATCCACTCGGTGGAAGCGCAGAATCGGCCGACGTCGTCCGGCGTCGGCATGCCGGCGGTCGCCGGGAAACGGCGCGGCGTCGAATACATCCACCGCTCCTCCGCCGTCCGCGACCAACAGTAGGCCGCGAAGCTCAGACCCTGCGCGGCACAAGCGGTCCGCACCTGGTTGAGATAGGCCCAGAACGCCACGAAGGTGACCGCTTCCTGTTCGCCGGGGAGACCGACGAAGGTGCCGAACGGTCGATACTGCTGGCCGAATCCGATGTCGGCACCGGACAGCAACGTTCCCCAGAGATAGGCGCCGTCGTCCAGATACGACTCCATGTCGACGTCCATCTCCACGTCGGCCCTGCGTGCCGCCGCCGACTCGTCCCTGCGCACCATCGGCACACCGTCCAACCGCGCCCTGGCCCGCACCTTGATCTCGCCGGGCGGAATCGACGTCAGCGGCAACTGCTTGAGCGCCTTGGTCGGCACATTCACCAGATCGTCAAGGGTGAAGAGGCCGGCGTCGTGCAGCAACGGCACGTCGGATCCGGCGGCCAACAGCGAGATGTCGTGTGACTCCTCGAGTTCCACCGAGCACACCGGCCACCAGGAGCACCGTCGGCACTCGGCAACCCGTGAGGGCAGCGCCAGCTCGCCACCCGCCTCCGCGGCGGCCGCAACGGCCAGCCGATCGGCGAACCGGACCGCGTACTCGTCGGCGATGGCCGCCAGGTCGTGCCAGACGATCAACTCGCCGTCGTCCGGACCGGTGTCGCCGGCGGCGCCGCCCCTGCCGATCACGCCGCCGCTGGCAGCCGTTCCGGCTAGCCCCAGTTCGGTGAGCATCGCGTAGTGGTGGGCGAGCTGCAGCAGATCCAGCTGATGCCGGCGGCGCCGCCTGGTGGGGTCGACCGTCACGGTGAACGGATCGTCGACGGGCGAAACGTCCACACCGTCGGCGGCGGTGGGCGATGTTCCGGCCGGGTCGAGGGTCCGGTGCCCCCTGATGATGACGGGCAGATAGCCACCCTCGGCGGCGATCAGCAGATCGGGAGTGCCGACCTTGGTCGGGGTACGCAGCAGCGGGGCCTTGACAATGGCCGGCCGTTGCACCGATCGCGGCGTCCAACCGGTGGTGGCGTCCGGAAGTCGCGTCAAAACCTGCTCAATATGCGCCTGCACATCCGCCAGCCGCATCTTGACGCCGGCGTCCGGGGTCGAACGGGCAGCCCGCGGAGCCTGAGCAGAATGATCGAGGTGCACCCGACGCCGGCAGCGGCCGGCGGCGGCGGGGCCGAGGCGGACCGCAACCTGGGTATTCATCGGCTCCGAGGTTACGGCCACCGACCGACAGGCCGCCGACTTGTCACCGGCGCGTCCGCCGCCCGGACAGAGCCTGACACGACCTGCACGTACCTGGCCTTGCTGCCCCATTAGGCTGTCGGATGCCAGGTAGGCGCCGCTCGCTACCTGGTCCGGTGCTGCATGATGACGAACATCGTCGTCAGGCGCCGGCAGACCCACGGAGGGAGCTCGCCAGTGTTCGGCAGGAAGAAGAAGTCGACAGGCAAATCGCTGGCCGACATCACCGCGGCCCTGGCCGACGCCGAGTCCGCCCGCAAGTCAGCACAGGCAGCTGCCGCCCGCGCGGCCAAGGCCGCCGACCGGACGGAACAGAAGGCGATCAAGGCAGCCGCCGCGGAGCAGCAGCGGGCCGACGAGGCAGCGAAGAAATCCGCCGACGCCGAGCGCAAGGCCGGCCTGAAAGCCGCGAAGAGGCTCAGCGGGCAGGCCAAGAAGGCAGGCAAGAACGCCAAGGCAGCAGCTAAGAAGCTCCCCCAGCCGCTGTTCGACAGGGTCACCGACCCCAAGTCAGCCAGGCGGGTACTGACCGCTGCCAAGGTGATCGGCCCGGCTTTGGCGCCGTTCGCCCTGAAGGCGGCCACCTCCACCAGGGAATACCTGGACAATCGAAGGGCAAGCCGGCTGGGTGTGGCGGCGACCGAGGTGGGCGCCTACCGCGGGCCGACCGGCTCGGTCGAGGCCAGGCTTTCCGGGCTCAGGCAGTCGGTCACCGAGCTGAGCACCCGTCGCTCCGGCGACCTACAGGTCGCCAGGTTCGCCGATGTTGCCACCGGGCGGATCACCGATCTGACGGCGGCCGTCCGCGCCTCCGCATCGATGCCGGCCGGTCGACGGCGCGCGACGGTGTC
>JALYXB010000120.1 GCA_030947305.1 Actinomycetota bacterium
CGGCCGCCACCCTGCCATCGATCGTCATCCCGGCCTTGAAGGTGACGAACGGTCGTCGTAATCGAGTTGCGGTGAGCCACACCCTGTTCACCAGGCGCGCGTCGGCCGACAGCGGTTGATCGGACAGGTCCACCACCTCGACGCCGGCCGCCAACAGCCGCTCGATGCCGCCGGCCGCCGGTGGCCATGGGTCGCGGACGGCAGCGATCACCCTGGCAACGCCGGCCTCGATGAGGGCCTGACTGCACGGGCCGGTACGACCGGAGTGATTGCACGGCTCCAGGGTGACCACAACCGTTGCGCCGCGGGCCTTCTCGCCGGCAGCTCTCAGCGCTGCCACTTCGGCGTGCGGCCCACCGGACTCGGCGTGGTAGCCCTCACCGACGATTCGTCCCGCGGCATCCAGCAGCACGCAGCCGACCAACGGGTTGGGCAGCGCAGTCCCTGCGCCGTTGCCGGCCAACTTCACTGCCCGGCCGAGTGCATCGAGCTCCGCTGCCGTCAGCGAAGTACTCGAAGCCGCCGCGCCGGAACGCCTCTCCGCCATCGCTGGTCGCTTCCCATCCTCGGGTCGGTACGGCTGTGGAATCGGGCGCGTGGGTCGTATTGTCTAAGCGCGCGCCGGTGCATCGATCTGTCGGGACCGTGACAGCAGAACAGGGGCGACGCGCTGCACGCAACCCGGGTCTTCGCAGCCCCGCCAGGGAGAGAAATGACCGAGTCGACCGAACGACGCGACAACTCGTTCGCGGCCGGCCGGCCCGACGAAGTGCCCACCGGTTCCGCTGACCGGGGGCCCTGGCTCACCGATCGTCAACAACAGACGTGGCGCAGCTTCCTGGCGATGTGGCGGATGCTGGAGGACAACATCGAGCGTGACATGCAACAGCACGGCGGCATCCCGCTTGCCTACTACCTGATCATGTCGATGCTGAGCGAGTCGCCGAACCGCCAGCTGCGGATGAATCGGCTGGCCGAGGTCGTCGGCTTCTCCCAGTCCAGACTCTCCCATGCTGTCGCCAGGCTTGAGGAACTCGGCTGGCTGCAGCGGCAGCAGGCAGCGGCGGACAAGCGTGGCCAGATCGCCGTGCTCACCGGTGACGGCTTCCGGCAGCTGGTTGCGGTGGCGCCGCTGCACGCGGAGACCGTACGGTCCATCATGTTCGATCCGCTTTCGGACGCCCAGCTCGAGGCGTTCGAAGAGCTGTGCCGGACGATCCTGCAGGCCCGGCCCGACCATGATCAACAGCTGCGTCACACAAATCCGACGATTTGACCGACACGTTCGCCGTCGCGCCCTCGGCGACACGGGGGGGCCCGGCGCTGCGGCTGGGTGCCGGTAGGAGGAGCGCTCAGCTGGCCCGCGCCGCACTGTGATCTGCTGGGACGGTCTCGGCCGGCAGCGGTGGAGGCGGTGCGGTTCCGTCGCCGAAGGGCTTGCCGCCCAACGCTTCCCGGCCATGATCGGTCCACCAGTTGGCCAAATCCGGTCCCTGCGGCACGATCTGCGTCGGGTTGATGTCGGTGTGCACCACGTAGTAGTGCTTCTTGATCTGCTCGAAGTCGGTGGTGTCGCCGAAGCCGGGCGTCTGGAACAAGTCGCGGGCGTACGCCCACAACACCGGCAACTCGGAAAGCCTGCTGCGGTTGCACTTGAAGTGCCCGTGATACACCGGGTCGAACCTGGCCAGCGTGGTGAACAGGCGCACATCGGCCTCGGTGATGGTGTCCCCCACCAGGTATCGCTGGTTGTCCAACCGATCGGACAACCAGTCCAGCGCGGTGAACAGCCGATGGTAGGCGGCATCGTAAGCATCTTGCGACCCGGCGAAACCGCAGCGATAGACGCCGTTGTTCACCTCGGTGAACACTCGCTTG
Organism: Actinomycetota bacterium; assembly: GCA_030947305.1. GTDB lineage: Bacteria > Actinomycetota > Actinomycetes > Mycobacteriales > Nakamurellaceae > Nakamurella. The sequence continues at coordinate 1,879 of JALYXB010000120.1, forward strand.
TTGACCGCGTCGATCTCCTCCCGCAATGCATTCGGGTAGAGCTGCGGTGCACCGTCCCGGTGGTAGGCAGTCCATTCGGTGGAGAAGTCGAGCGTCATCCGGCCGAAGTCGTTGGTGACGACCTTCCCGGTGGGCACGTCGACGATGGCCGGCACGGTGATGCCGCGCGGGTAGTCGGGATCACGGGCGAAGTAAGCCTGCTGCAATCGTTGGATGCCGAGCACCGGATCGACGCCGCCGGGATCCAGATCGAAGGTCCACGACCGCTTGTCGTGGGTCGGCCCGCACATCCCCATCGACAGCACCGACTCAAGGCCGAGCAGCCGGCGGACGATGATCGTCCGGTTGGCCCACGGGCAGGCCCTGGCCACAATCAGCCGGTACCGACCCGGCTCAACCGGAAAACCGTCTGCAGCATCCCTGGTGATCCTGGTCTGGATGTAGTTGGTGTCCCTGGTGAACTCCTTGCCCGGCTTCAGGTAGAGACCGTCGGTCGAGTTCTCCGAGCTGCTGTCTGCTGTCATGTCATCGATCGTGCCACTTGCCGTTGGGAAGTCCATTGCCCCGGAGAGGGGCGGTGGCGGGGCGAGCGGGTTGTCGCAGCGAGTGGCCCAGCGCGACGATGACGCTAGCGACGGGCTACGACTGCCAGTCGACCAGGGCGGCAAGGTGGTGCAGGGTGCGTCGCCGGGCGGCGTTGGTAGCACCGACCCAGGCAATCCGGCCGTACAAATGGGACCGGAAATCGTCGTGCTGCTGGCGGTTCTGGGCAGCAGGCCCGGTGGCCGCGCAGTTGTACAGCAACGCCCTGAGATTGTCGTAGTCCGGCCGACTCGCCTGCGGTCGATCATTGACCACCAGTCCGGCAAGGTGCTGCCGTTGATGTGCGGACATCACCCGGACCTTATCCGGGTGGAGCGGAAATCCCTCGTCGGCAACGATCCGGCTGATCACCCACAGTGTCCGCTCGACCGCCATCCGGTCACCGGACAGCGCCAGGTCGTCGGCGTAGCGGCTGTACTGCAGGCCACGCTTGGCCGCGTAGCCGGCGATCCGACGATCCGCGTTGCGCAGCGCCAGGTTCGACAGCGCCGGCGACGTCGGCGACCCTTGCGGCAGATGCCGTATTCGCAACGACGCGGCAAGGATCGGGTCGATACCGGACAGGGCGGCGATCGGGGTGGCCGTGGTGCACAGGTCGGCGAGCGTCACGGCCACCGGCGGCGGATAGCCGATGGTCGTGAACATCGCCCGGACCTGTGCAACGGCAACCCGCGGGAAGAAGTCGCGGAGGTCGAGCCGCAGCACCACCGACCGCCTCGGCGTGGGGTTCGGCGAACGTCGCCACGCTGCGACCCTTCCGAAATCCATGAGCGGCCGGATGGGGGTCGAGCTGAGAAATGATGTGCCGCAAGAGGGTTCGCTGGATTTCGCGCAGCCGCGGCTTGGGAATCTCCAGCACCCGCAGCCCGGAAGTCTTCGGGATGTACTGGATCCGATAGTGCTGCAGCGGACCGGTGCGGGTGCGCAGCCAGCTCCCGTGATCGGCGAACCATTCCAGCTCGCCGGGTCGCAGGTTCAGCATCCTGGCCAGCTCGTTGAGGCTCTCGACCGGCGGCAGCGCGGCCCACAGCCGCGGCGGTTTCAGCAGCGGCCCCAACACCAACTCGTTGCCGTCGATGTCGGTGCTGAATGCGGCGGTCGGCGAAAGCGGACGCAGGGTGGCGAAGAAGCCGATCAGCGCCGCTCGCCGGTCGACCGGCTCTCTGGGGAAGGCAGCAAGGATTCGACCGGCGATCTCCTCTGCCCGTGACGGCTCGAGGTGGTGGGCCATCGCAGCAGCCAGTCCCGATCGTGTCCAAGCCGGGTCGTCGGTGTCGACCAGCTCGGCGAGCCGCCGGACGGCTTCGACGTCGAATTCCCAGTTGTCGTCCCGGCCGGCGTCCTCGTCGGTCATCGGAACAGCGGGGTGGACGAGGTGACCGCCAGCTCCTGTCGTCGGCGCCTGTTTGCAAGCGAAGCCTGCGGTATGGCGTCGGACGCTGAATCCAACTGTGTACTGCACCCAGGGGTTACCCCTGAGACGGGTCGTATCGACCCACTCTCACCTCGTCCACCCCGCATCCGGCCATCGTGCCATCGGAGGTGGCCGACCGCCCTGCCAGTTCCACGCCAACAGCCGAGATGGTCAATGTCCCAAATCCATCGCCACCGTCAGCAACAGCGCCGCGTCCTCCAGCGCCGTCACCCTGTGTCGGTCAGCCGGAATCACCAGATAGTCGCCGGGTTTGCCGTCCCAATTCTCGGTAGCCGTAATCAACCTGACGGTGCCGTGCAGTACCTGCAGGCTCGCCTCGACCGGGCTCTCGTGGTCGTCCAGACTGCGGCCGTCGGCCAGCGCGATCAATGTCTGCCGTAGCGGATGGGTATGCCCGCCGTGGATCGTCTCCGAGCTGCGGCCGCTGGAAACGATGCGCGCCGTGCGAAGGTGCCTCTGCGCGAGATCGGGAAGCGAGATCGTCTGCATGGCAACGCCTTTCGAATCCTCGGGACCATTGGACGTGCTGGTTCACCAGCACTGGGCGAGCGACCGTCAGCCACCGGTAGCTAACAGCGCCTTTCCCTTCGGATGACGAATGTCTCCGGATGCGGATGCCGGTGCAGGTGTCGCCCGTCAATGTGGGTGTCGGCGCGACCTGGAAGATGATGAACACCCGACGCCGAAGGTAGCGCCCTGCTAGTCGGCGAGCAACCGTTCCGGATGGTCCGCGCCTCGGGCGTCAACATCTGCATCAAACGACCATAGGTGCTGGCCAGCAAGGGGGGAAGGATCCAGTCGC
>JALYXB010000146.1 GCA_030947305.1 Actinomycetota bacterium
CACCAGCTGCTCGGCGGCACCGGCCACCGCGGCAAGCGCAGCGGCGTTGCCGTGGATGTCGGAGACGAAGGAGATCCGCACCCGCCAACGCTAACGGCGGGCAAGCTTGCGACCGAGGGCAGTACCCGGGGGTCCGGGCTAGTGCCGCGCCGATGCCGCGCCGGTGCCGCGCCATCGAATGTGGCCGGCGCAGATCAATCCAGCAGCTCGACCATCCGGTCGGCCGACCGCTGCCAGTTCCAGTCGCGCTGCACCCAGTGCCGGCCCGCGGCACCCCAGTCCCAACGCAGCTCGGCGTCGCCCAGCACCCGGATGCAGGCGGCGGCGATGGCTTCCCGGTCGGTGCCGTCGACGACCAGCCCGGTGCTGTGCTGTCGGACGGCTTCCGGCGCCCCGCCGGAATCTCCGGCCACCACCGGCAGCCCGCAGGCGGAGGCCTCAAGAAAGACGATGCCCAGGCCCTCGACATCTAGCCCACCGCCTCTAGTCCGACACGGCATGGCGAACAGGTCGCCGGCCAGGAAGTGTGCGGGCACCTCGTCCGCCGGGACCGCGCCGGTGAACAGCACCGAATCCTGCACTCCGTGGGTGGCAGCCAACCGCCGCAGCCGGTCGGCGTCCGGACCGCCACCGACGATCAGCAGCATGGCGCCGGGTGACGCCCGCCTGATGGCCGGTAGGGCTGTGATCAACTGGTCCTGGCCCTTGCGGGCAACCAGCCTTGAGACGCAGACGATGACGGGCTTCTCGGACAGTCCGAAGCGCGCCCTGATCCGTTGTCGCGCAACAAGATCGGGCCGGAACCTGTCGGTGTCGACGCCGGGCGGAAGATACTCGAGGGCGGCATTCGCCCCAAAGGCAGCGGCGAACCGTTGCCGGGCGTAGCGGCTGACGAAGGTCAGCACATCGGTGCCGTTGCCGATCGCCCGCAGGGCTTGCCGCGATCCGGGGAGCATCGACCAGCCCACCTCGTGGCCGTGAGTGCAAGCAACAATTCGTTCGGCGCCGTGCCGGCGAAGGTAGGGCGCCAGCAGCGCCAGCGGTGCCGCGGCACCGAACCAGACCCCTGTCAGCCGGTGGTCGGCCAGCAGCGCGGCGGCGCGACCGGCGACTGCCGGCGTCGGCAGCATCAGCGACGTCGGGTGGCGGACGACGGTGAATGGCTGCTGGGCGTCGAAATCCGCCGCGCCGTCCCATGCCGGCGCGTACACCACCAGTTCGGTGGGCGGCAGCCGCTGCGCGATCGCGTGCAGAGACGACTGAATACCCCCGGCCCGCGGCGGGAAGTCGTTGGTAACCAACAATGTGCGCCGCATGCCAGGGTATCGGTGTCGAATTGACGTGGGGTGCGGCCGGAGGCCTCGGCGTCAGCCGCTTACGCGGTGTCCGGTCGGGTTTTGACCGTTGTAGTACATCGACATCACCGAGACCGGTTTCGACGAGGTCGAGGCGTTGATGATCTGACCGTTGCCGATGTACATCGCCACGTGGTGCACCGGCGAGTAATAGGTGATCAGGTCGCCTGGCTGAAGCTGATCGAGCGGCACGTACGGCAAGTTTGCCTGATCCGCGGACGTCCGTGGAATCGACACACCTGCCTGCGCCCATGCCCAAGAGGTGAGCCCGGAGCAGTCGAACTCGTTGGGGCCACTGGCGCCGAAGACATACGGGGCGCCTTCCTTCGACATGGCCGCCTGCACCGCGATGGCCGCCTTGCCGCTGGCCTTCACCGACGCCGACGGTGGGCTCGCCTGGTTCGCGGCTGCCGACTGGCTGCTGCTGGCCGCGTTGTCCGTGGTGGTGTTGCCGGCCGCGTTGTTGTCGGTGGTGTTGCCGGCCGCGGGTCCGTTGTTGGCGTTGTTGCCGGCCGCGTTGTTCGCGGTGGTGTTGCCGGCCGCGTTGTTGCCGGTGGTGTTGCCGGCAGCAGGGCCGTTGTTGGCGTTGTTGGCGGCGTTGGCGGCAGCTTCCCGGCGGGATCGATCGGCGGCCGCCTGATCCGCGGCGGCCTGAGCCCTGGCGGCCGCCAGCTCGTTTGCCCTCTCCTGTGCCGCCAGCGCCTCCTGACGCTCCTTCTCAGTAAGCGAGTTGTACAGCTTGTTCATCTTGGCCGCCTCGGCCTTCAGCCGATGCTGCTTCTTGCTGACGTTCACGGTCGCGGCGTGTGCGCTGATCTTGCTGCTATCGGCCTGCTTCTTCGCATCGGCGGCGCCGGCGACGGCCGTATCGGCGCTGACTGCGGCGGTCCTCGCGGAGGCGGCCGCACCATCGGCAACGGTCTGCGCCGTCTTGGCGGCGGACTTGGCTGCCGCCGCGTCGTTCAGCGTCTGATGTGTGTCGTCGGCCACCGCGTTCAACGTGGCAGCGGTATCCAGGAAGTCTTCCGGCGAATTGGACATCAGCATCGCGGACAGCGAACCGATGTGAGCGCCGCGGAAGCTCGCGTTGGTGAAGTTGTCCACCTTGACCTGGTAGGCCGCATTGGTAGCGGCGGCCTTGCGCAGTCTGTCCTGAGCGAAGGCGGCGCTGGCATTCGCCGTGTCTAGCGCCGCCTGCGCGGCGGTGGCGGCGGACTGCTTGCCGGACAACGTGGTTGCCGCCCTGGAAGCGGCCGCCGCGGCTGCCTTTTCTTTCACCTGGGACTCAAGTACCAGCTCGTTCATCGCGTCGGCTTGATCGGCGGCAGCCAGCCATGCTTTCTTGGCATCGGCAGACTTGGTCGGCTCGGCCGGCCCTGCCGGCGTCAGTGGACCGGCCGGCGCGGCCAGGATTGCGCGCTGTGGCCCAGTACCAGCGGGCGCGGCGATCGCGGCGGGAGCGGCAACAATGCCGAGTGCCAGCGTGGCAACCACAAGCCCTGAGACGACCTTGCCGGTGAGATTCCGGGCGGAACGGACGCTTGCGTCGGACAGTTGTCCGGTGCGCGCCCGGGTGCGATGAATCGCCAAGACCGGCGTTACCTTTCTTCCTTAGCCGCCTACCGAGTTAGCTGCCGGATTCGGGCAAGGAAGCGCCCTACCGCGCGCCTGAGCAAGCTCCGGCGCGCAGATTCACCCCAGATAACTGTGGGTCCCCGGTTCGGCCACCCGACGGGCCGATTCGGCGGTGACCTTCCGGAGCGCACGGAATTGGCGTTCCACGGACGAAGGTCTCGGTTAGGTTACGAGATGGACACGGTCAAGTCCAGCCGGACGTTCACTCGCGGGTGTTGCCCTGGTCACTCTTTGCGATGAACTCGAGCTCATAACCGCCCGATCGATGTAACACACGTCGCTTTACTGATTTCTGGTCACTCATATCACTTTGATCGCAGCAATCAATACGGCTACAGAAGCCTCACAAGTCACAGCAGCCACGCGAGTCTCCGGCCCTACATCGCACGCTCACTCCTCGCCCCGTCCGTACTGGTCACCGACAGCAGCAGCGGCCGGACCAATCCGGAATCGGCCAGCACCTCCAGCGCCGCCCACTCGGTGTCATCCCATTCGACGCCCTGCGGCGGAGCGCCGAGCAGCATGGTGACGACACACCCCGAGCAGGCCTTTCCGCGCACCGAGCAGGTTTCGCAATCCACGTGCACTGTTCTCTCCTCATCGCGACAGCTTTCGGGTCCATGTCGCGCACGCTAGGAACGCGGTCCGACAGTGACTGTCGCCGGCTGATTCCGGCGCTGCCTCAACCCGTCAGCGACCCCACACCGTCAGCGGCCCACCAGCCGCAACAACACGTCAGACCCGGCGGTGCGGGCACCAGCATGCGCAACGTCGCCCACCACCGCACGGTCGGAGGTCACCACCAGCAGCAGCCTGCCCGCGGGTTCGGCGGCCACCAGCCGCCGGATCACGTCGTCGGCGATCACTCCAGCCGGCGAGAACAACACCCGGATCTTGCGCCCCTGTGGCGACACCACCGACACTGCCGCACCGTCGAACACCACGGTCACCTCGGCCGACGTCCTGGCGGACAACACCGACAGCGACCTGATCAACCGGTCCCGCTGCTCGGTGAGCGGCAGTTCCCCATAGCCGGTCTTGGTGACGTTGTAACCGTCGACGATCAGATGCGCGCCCGGCACCGCCAATAGCTCGGCCAGCGTGGACGGATCCGCCACCTGACGTGCGGTCGCCGGAATCGGGTCGAGCTGCCTGGCAACCACATCAGCCGGCAGGTCACCGCCGGTTGCCAGGTTCCATTCTCTGCGCAGCCCGACCGCTGCCGCTATCACCGTCGACAACAACAACTCGATCCTTCTGTCCCTAGCACCAACCTCCCGACTCGACGATTCACGTTGCGCGGCAAGGGTTCTGCTGAGCGTGTCGGTCTCTTCGATCGCCTGGTCGGCGCGCGCCTCTGCCGATCGGAGAGCAATCTCGGCGGCCACCAGTTGTTCGCTGAGGTCGGTGAGTTGCTGCTGGTGCTCGACCGCGAGTTGCCCGACCTGACGCTCGGCCGCCCGCACCTTAGTGCCCTGCTCGCGCAGTCGGCGCCGGAGCCGGTCCGCCTCCTCGCCGGCGGCCGGGTCCACCGAGTGCCCGGAGCGGCCGGTGGTGGCGCGCTCGAGGGCCGAGGTCAGCCGTCCGACCTCCCGTTCCAGTGCGCTGATGTGCTGCTGGGCGGCCGTCAGACCGGCGGTGGCGGTCAGCCGCCGCAGCGCGTCCTCGGGGAGTTCGTGGCGCAACAAGAAGGCCAGGCTGACGGCGCCGACGTCGTCGGTCCGTTCGTCTTCGCTGGCGACCCTGGCCGCCTGCGACACCAACGCCCTGAAGGCGGCGTCGGACTCCAGCGCTGCGGTCAGCGGCACGGCGCCGCGTTTGGCGCGTTTGGCGGGGGCGAACCTGGCCACCGCGGCCAGCCCGGAGGGGACCTGGGCCGGCGCAGCAGACCCGAGTGCGGCGGCAGCAAGGGCGATCACCCTGCCCCGCACCACCTCAGGTAGCTCGTCAAACCGCATGGCACCATATTGCCCCGCGCGCTGGGTGTCGATGAGCTGCTTGCAGCGCGTCGACCCGCAGTTGGCCGATGCTGTCGGTGTGGCGATCTAGTGTTCGAAACGTGACACAGGCCTGCTTCGACGAGCTCGCTGATCCGCTGCGAGAGGTCACCTTCGTGGTGGTCGACCTGGAGACGACGGGTGGATCGAACAAGACCGAGGCGATTACCGAGATCGGCGCGGTGAAGGTGCGGGGCGGCGAAGTTCTCGGCGAGTTCTCCACCCTGGTGGACCCGGGACGGTCGATCCCGCCGCAGATCACCATGCTGACCGGGATCAGCGATGTGATGGTTGCCAGCGCCCCGCGCATCGAATCGGTTCTCCCCAGCTTTCTCGAGTTCTCCCGCAACTGTGTGCTGGTGGCTCACAACGCCGGCTTCGATATCGGATTCCTGCGCGCGGCGTGCCGACGCCAGCACCTGCCATGGCCCAATCCGCGGGTAGTCGACACCGTTCGGCTGGCGCGCAGTGTGCTGACAAGGGACGAGGCGCCCAGCGTCCGGCTCGGCTTGTTGGCACCGCTACTCGGCTCCGCCGTCCGGCCGGACCATCGCGCCCTCACCGACGCCAGGGCGACCGTCGATGTGCTGCACGCTCTGTTCGAACGGCTCGGCAACCTCGGCGTGCACAGCCTTGACGAACTGCAACATGCCTCGCGCCAGGTATCGCCCGAGCGTCGGCGCAAACGTGTTCTGGCACAAGGACTTCCGGCCGCCGCTGGGGTGTATCTATTCCGTGGCAACGACAACGAGGTGCTCTACGTCGGCACCTCCAAGAACCTGCGGCAGCGAGTCCGTAGCTACTTCGGCGCAACCGAGCAGCGCCGCAGGATCCGCCACATGGTGACGCTGGCAGCGCGAGTGGATCATGTGATTTGCGCCCACGGCCTGGAGGCGCAGGTCCGCGAGCAGCGGCTGATCGCGGCCCACCAGCCACGGTACAACCGGAAATCGAAATCACCGTTCCGGTTGTGGTGGGTAGTGCTCACCGATGAGGCATTCCCGCGGCTGTCGATTGTCGGCTCCGATTCATCGGCGACGGTGAAGACCAGCGCCTGCCTCGGCCCTTTCAACTCCCGCGGCACCGCCGAGATCGCCGTCGACGCAATCCAGGCAGCGATCACAATTCGCCGCTGCTCTGGGCGGATCCGCCGAACAGCGCCGAGCGGAGTGCCCTGCGCGCTGGCCGAACTAGGCAAGTGCGGCGCACCCTGCTCCGGCGCCGAGAGCATAGTTGCGTACGCGGTTCACGTGCGGCGCATCGTCGAGCTGGTGGCCGGCGCTTCCGACGAGGTGCTGGCCGGGATGCGCGAGCGGGTCTACCAACTGGGCGCCGCCGGACGGTTCGACGAGGCAGCCGTTGCCAGGGATCGGTTGGCGGTGCTGGCGGAGGCGTTGGATCGGCGGCAGCGACTGGCGGCACTGACGGCGATAGCGGAGCTGGTCGCGGCCCGGCCGGATGGCTCTGGTGGCTGGGAGCTGATAGTGGTGCGGCACGGCCGGCTGGCCGCGGCCGGCCGAGCACGACGCGGGATCGACCCGATGCCGGTGGTCAGTCTGCTGCTGGCATCGGCGGAAACCGTGCTGCCAGGGCCCGGCCCGCTGCCGGCAGCGTCTGCCGAGGAGAGCTCGACGATCATGCACTGGCTGCAGCTGCCCGGTACCCGACTCGTGCAAGCCAGCTCGTCGTGGGTCTGCCCGATCAGAGCGGCCGGCAGATGGCAGTCGTTCACGGCAGCCGCCGCCGTCGCCCGCGGCCAGCTCGGCGCCGACCAGATCGGCCGCCGCTACGCCGGCTGACCGGTTCGGCGGGATGCGGGAGGCCTGGGCGTCAGGCTCCCTGTCCACGGCCAGCTGGACCAGCTGGCCATCTCCGACTGGCGATAGCCATCTCACTCAATCTGTGCGCTGACGCGGACGTACCACTGCTGCGGTGTCTCCGGCATTCCTCGACCTTCCCCGATCCGCGACCTTTCCCTGGCAGATCCTGAAAAAGGGACACCAGTGCGTCTATTTCGGCCGGCCGGACCCCCAAAGGTCAGCTGGCGGCAGATTCTCAGGCACGAGCGGCGCCCAGTCGCCAGACAAGGGGGCGTCGTTGATGGATGTGGCGGCCGCGGCGGACCCGACAGGTGACCGGGGAAGTACGCTCGGCGACATGGTGACGGCAATCGTGCTCATCGAGGTCGAGGCGGACGAGATCGGCGTGGCGGCTCAGGCCATCGCCGATCTGCCTGGAGTCGATCAGGTCTATTCCTGTGCCGGCGATGTTGATCTGATCGCGGTGACCCACGCGACCGACCATGAAGGCATCGCCGATCTGGTCCCTGGCAAGATTTCCAAGGTTCCTGGCGTGCTGCGCACCGTCACCCACATCGCCTTCCGCTCGTACTCGCAGCGGGACGCCGACGATGCCTTCTCGATCGGCATGCAGTCCTGAGCGACGCTTCTCAGGCTTCGGCCGGGGTCAACTCGGTCGATCGCTGTGCCCATGCATCGACCAGTGCCGCAGCCGCTCCCGAATCAACGGCACTGGCCGCCCTCTGCAGACCGGCGGCAATGCTGTCTTCCAGGCCCTGTTGGGGATGACGGCCCACTGACCCGCCGGTCGACCCGGCGTCCCCGCTCAATCCCGCATGTACCGCCAGCGCCGCAGCGGAATTGAGCAGCACCGCATCACGGACCGCACCCGGCCGACCGTCGAACAGCTCCCGCGCAGCGGCGACATTCGTCGGCACCTCACCGCCGACCAGATCCTCGGCGCTGGACACCGGGACACCGAACCGCCTCGGATCGATGCTGGTCCGCAGCACCGACCCGCCGGTCACCACCCAGACTGCTGAGGTGGTCGTCGTGGTCAGCTCATCGAGCCCGTCGTCGCCCCTGAACACCAGCACGTCTGCCCCCCGGCGGGCGAACACCTCCGCCATCACTGGCGCCATCGCCGTCGAGCCGCAACCGATGGCGCCGGCTGCCGGCTGCGCCGGGTTGGTGAGCGGGCCGAGGAAGTTGAAAACGGTGGGGATGCCGATCTCGCGACGCGGCGGGCCGACGAACCGCAATGCCGGGTGGAACACCGGCGCGAAGCAGAACCCGATACCCAATTCGGCGAGGGTCGTCTCGACGCCCTGCTTGCCGAGCCGGATGGAAATACCCAGCGCCTCCAACAGATCTGCGGCACCACACTTGCTGGACGCCGCCCTGTTGCCGTGCTTGATGACCGGGGCGCCGGCGGCGGCAACCACCAGCGCCGACATGGTGGAGATGTTCACCGTATTCGCCCTGTCGCCACCGGTTCCGACGATGTCGACGCAGCGACCGGGCGCCGTCACCCGCAGCGAATGCGCAAGCATCGAGGTGACAAGACCCTCGACCTCTGCAGCCGTCTCTCCCTTGGCACGCAACGCCACCGCGAACGCGGCCACCTGGGCCGGCGTCGCCTCGCCGGTCATGATCTTGTCCATCACCCAGCCGGTGTGCTCCCCGGTGAGGTCGCCGCCGTCGAGCAATCGGGTCAGCAGGTCCGGCCAGGTCGCCTCCGGCGGGGTCGGACGGGACACGTCAGCCCTGTCGCGACACCACGGCGGCAGACCGCCGAAGTATCGAGGCAACGGTGTCGGCGGCGGTTACCGGATCGAGCGGCTCGACCAGCACCTCGTCGGCCCTGGCCCAGGTCGCCAACCAACGATCGGCCTTCCGGCGCACCACCAGCACGATCGGTGGGATCAACTCGGCCTCCTGATGTATCTGCCGGCTGATCCCCATTCCGCCTGTCGGCTGCGCTTCGCCGTCCAGCACCACCACGTCCGCCGCCTTGGAATCGATGGCCAGCAAGACATCTGCCACCCCGGCGCACTCCAGGAAGTCGATCCGCCCGACGTCCGGCGCCGGCCGGCGACCGATGGCACCGATGATCTCCTGCCGCATCTCGGCCCTGTTGCTGTAGACCAACACCACCGGGTTGCTCAC
>JALYXB010000152.1 GCA_030947305.1 Actinomycetota bacterium
GCCGCCGGCTCGGCCAGCTATGAGTTCTATACGGCGGGCACGGCGGATTGGGCATGGACGGATGCCGGCCTGGCGCCACTGATCGACGGTCCCTTCCCCCGTGGCGACGCACCGGTGGCTGTGCATACCGGCACGCTGGCGCTGGTGCTGCAACCCTCGGGCGAGGTGATCGAGCGGCTGTTGGCACGAGCCCGTGATCGGCTCACGGTGTCCATCGACCCCAACCTGCGCACATTGTTGGTGCCGGCGCAGCACTACCGCGAGGTGATCGGCAGATGGGCGGGGCTGGCCGACATTGTTCGGCTCAGTTGGGACGATCTGCTCGAGCTGTGGCCGAACTTCACCCCCGAGCAGGCCGCCGACCATCTGCATTCCCTGGGAGTGCGGCTGGTGGTGGTCTCATTGGGAGAGGACGGCGCGTACGCCTCGCTGCTGGGCCGGGAGGTCAGGGTGCCGATCGCGCCGACCCGACTGGTCGACACCGTCGGAGCGGGCGACTCGTTCCACGGTGGGCTGCTGCACCGGCTGGCGCAGGGCGGGCATCTGGGCGGCCGGCTGGAAACACTGGATGTCGCCGGGCTGCAGGATGCGCTGGAGTTTGCTGCCAGGGTGGCGGCCTTCACCGTGTCGCGGGCCGGCGCAGACCCGCCGTGGTCGCACGAGCTGGACTGAGGCTGCCGGATCAGGATGAGCCGAGTCGCTTCTCGCCTTCAAGGCTGCCGGTCGTGTCAGCGGCCGCCGCACAGGCGGCAGGACCGGCGACGTCGGGACGGTCGACCAGCTGGCCGCAGCCGCGCGGGTACGACCCGAGGTAACGCAGCAGCGCCCCCCTGCGATGAAGCGCGGCCAAGGTATCGGCCATCGCCGGCTCGGCGATGTGTCCGTCGGCGTCGACCAGAAACACATACTCTCCCATCACTTCTCTGGTAGGACGCGACTCGAGCCTGGTCAGGTTGATGCCGCGGCCGGCGATCTCGCCGAGCACCTGGAGCAAGCTGCCAGGACGGTTGGGAACGCTGAGCACCATGCTGGTGCGGTCGTTGCCGGTCGGCGCCGGCGGTGGAGCTGGTCGACGCAGCAAGACGAACCGGGTGACGGCGCCGGCATTGTCCCCGATGTCGCGCGAGATCGCCTGCAGCCCATAGCGTTCGGCGGCCACCGGCGCCGCGGCCGCAGCATCGAGAGTGCCGGCCCGTACGGCCGCCGCGGCCGCGGCCGTCGAGTCGGTGACGACGGTTTCGGCCTTCGGGAAGTGTGCGGCTAGATGCTCGCGGACCTGCGCGTGTCCGTGTGGGTGTGAACCGATGGTGTGGATGTCGGCGGCATCGGTGCCCGGCCGGACCAGCAGATCGAATCTCACCGGGACGTAGCACTCGGCGACGATGCGCAGCTCCTCACCGTGGATCAATTCATCCTGGGTGACCGAAACGGTGCCCTCCACCGAGTTCTCCAGCGGCACTACGGCAGCGTCGGCGGCAAGGGACCGTACCGCAGTGATCGCAATCGCCACTGAGGGCTGCTGGATCAATTGCGGGGCAGCGGATCCCAGCACCGCCAAGTCCATGGCGGCCTGCTCGGTGAAGGTGCCCTCCGGCCCCAGGTAGGCCCAATGCTCGCTCACCCTGGGCAGCCTATCGGGGCCGCGCTTTAGAGTCTGTCTGCCGGCTCACCAGTTGCCCAGGAGACCTCCGTGCTGATCGTCTGCCCCAATCTCGCGATCGACCACACGATTGCGCTTCCCGCTGTGCTGCTCGGCGCCGTCCAGCGCACCGGTCCCGCAATCTCGGTAGCCGGCGGCAAGGGTGCCAACATTGCCAGGGCCTGCAAGGCGCTCGGCGGCAGTCCAACCGTGCTGGGTTTCCTGGCCACCGCCGGTGGCACCTACCTGCGCGAACTGTTCGCCGCCGAGCTGCTGGCGCTGACCGGCATCGAAGTCGCCGGCGTCGTCCGCTGCTGCACGACGCTGATCGAGCAGTCCGGCAGGGTGAGCCTGCTCAACGAGCCGGGCCCGACCGTCACCGACGGCGACTGGCAGTCGCTGTTGGCGGCTGCGCATGTACTCGCCACCCGCCTGCCGGCCGACTCGGCGCGGGCCGCGGTGATCGGCACCGGCAGCCTGCCGCGCGGATCGCCCGTCGACGGCTACGCCCGGCTGGTAGAGACGGTCCATTTGGGCGGCGGCGAATGCGCCATCGACGCCAGCGGGCCGGCGCTGCGAGCGGCGGCCGCTGCCGGCGCGGACCTGCTGTGTCCCAATCTGTCCGAGGCCACCGGAGCGCTCTCCAACGAGCCCGGCACCGTTGAGCAAGTGGACGAACAGGCTGCCGACATTCCCGATAGGGCAATGAAGGCGGCCCACCGCCTGGTGGCGCTGGGTGCGCGCCGGGCGGCGGTGACCGCGGGTTCCAGCGGACTGGCCTTCGCCGGTCCGGAACTCGAGGTATGGCTGCCGGCGGTGACGGTCACGGCGCGCAATCCGATCGGTGCCGGCGACTCGTTGCTGGCCGGCACCATGCTGGCCCGTGAGCGCGGCGTGGAGTGGCCGGCGGCGGTCCGCTTCGGGATGGCAACCGCTGCCTCATCGGTGGAGAGCCAGGGGGCCGGCGTGGTGGACCCGAACCGGGTAACCGCCATCGAGCAACAACTGATCGCGGCGCATGCGGCCACCGCGCTGGGGCAGCAGCCGCGCTGAGCGGGCCTAGCATCAGTGGCGACTCACAGGGAGAGCGATGAGCACGGTTTCCGATCGGGGTGATCCGCCGGTCGCGGCCGACCAGCCGCGACGGACAAGGGCCACCGTCTACGACGTGGCCGCGGCAGCCGGCGTCTCGATCAAGACGGTGTCCCGCGTGGTCAACGGTGGCCACGCCGTGACGCCGACGACCCGGCAACGTGTATTGGACGCCGTGAAGGCGATGTCCTACGTGCCCAACGGTGCCGCCAGGTCATTGCGAGCCGGCGTGGGCGACACCATCGGGCTGATCGTCGACTCGATCGCCGATCCCTGGTTCGCAACCGTCACGGCCGCCGTCGAAGAGCGAGCGCTGGCCGCCGGGATGAGCGTGGTGATCGGCTCAACAGGCAGGGACGCCGGCCGGTTGCAGGGACTGGTGACCAGGCTGATGCAGCAGCGGGTGCGCGGGCTGATCCTGGCGCCACTCGGCTCGGAGAGCAGCTACCTCGCCGATGCGCTGCACGACCACCCGGTCGTCTGCATCGACCGCCGTAGCGACGTCCAGGGACTGGACGTTGTGCGGGTGGCCGACCGCCCCGCAGCCAAGCTAGGGGTGGCTCACCTGATCGACCACGGCCACCGGCGGATCGCCTTTCTCGGCGACGGAATCGACGTCTCAACGATCCAGCTGCGGGAACAGGGGTATCGAGAAGCGTTGCGCCACCACGGTATCGCCGCGGACGAACAGATCATCCTGCGCGGCTCCGGCGAGATCGGCTCCGCCGATGCGGCGTTCACTGCGCTAGTGGCCGCACGGCCGGATATTTCGGCGGCGTTCGCCTCCAACCCGCGGGCCGGAGTCGGGTTGGTGCAGGCACTGCACCGGACAGGGCGAACCGACATCGCCGTAGTCTCCTTCGGCGACTTTCCGCTGGCGGCGGCTGTTCAGCCGGCCATCTCTGTGATCGACCAGGATCCGCGGCCGATAGGACTACGGGCAGCAGAGCTGCTGTTGGCCAGGATCGACGGTGGGCAGCAGGCTGCCCGGGATATCAAGCTCCCGACCCGGCTGATCATGCGAGGCTCCGGCGAGCTCGCGCCGTTGATCGTCAGCAGCGATCGTTAGCCGGCGGTTTCGCTGAGGATGCGGGCGAGCCGGTCGGCTTCCCGTTGCGGGTCGGCGGTGCCGTCCGCACAGATGTGCGGTGTCCGCGCCGCCGGCGCCGGGGCGGATTCCAGCTCGCGGAACGACAGATCGCGGGGCAGCCCCCTGTCCAGCCGGCGCTGCCGTGCAACCGAGGGGTCAACATGCACACAGATCAGCATGCTGCCGGTCGCCTGCTCGATCGCGGGTCCGGAGAACGTCTGCCAGGCAACGGATTCGGCCAGTTCAGCGGTGAAGGGCGCCACCGCGACGGCCGAACAGCCGGCCGACACCACCTGAGTCACCGTGTCCGCGAGGCAGCGGTAACGGGCGTCCCGCACCGCACCACGCAGGCTGGGATGGTCAAGGTCGTCGCCGG
This sequence comes from Actinomycetota bacterium, assembly GCA_030947305.1. Taxonomy (GTDB): domain Bacteria; phylum Actinomycetota; class Actinomycetes; order Mycobacteriales; family Nakamurellaceae; genus Nakamurella. Next base: position 4,198 of record JALYXB010000152.1, read on the forward strand.
CACCGACGGTGCCAGCCAGCAGCGTCAGCAACGGGTTGGTCAGCGTGTCGAGATCGAGCAGCGCAGCAACCAGCCGGCCGGCCACCGCCCGCGCGAGGGTGGACTTGCCACTGCCCGGAATGCCCCCCACAGCAACGAACATCGGCCCGTTCACCGCCGGTACCGGTGATGCCAATCGGCGTCCAGAAGAGCGATGCTCTCGGCAACGGAGGCTCGCCGCCGAGCCGGCCGAGCGTACTCGCCGACAATGGCTGCCAACCGATCAAGCCTGTCGGCCGCTGTCTGCGCGCCACGCCGGCGCCGCTCGGCCGGCAGTCGCCCCACTCCATCGCCCCAGAGTGCCCGTCCGGCCATGAATCCGCTGGCACCGGCCGCCGCGGCGATCTGCAGCTGCTCGGCGAACACATCGAACCCGACTACCGCCGACAGCAACACCCAGGGCACGTCCAGTGCCGAATCCAACTCGATGCAGGCATCCCGCGCTGCTGCCAAGGTTTCGGGGTCGTCGAGCGAGCCGGTCACCGGCCCGGGGAACTCGACTTTCATGATGTCGGCGCCGCACTCGGCGAAAGATCGTGCGCTGCCGATGATCTCGCGGCTCCGCAATTGCTGAACGGCCGGATCGGCCAGGTTTTCCGCTGGCGCCGGGTACCAGATCGGCTCGACGATCAACGGCAGCTCGTGAGCCGTACAGTCGGCGGCCAGTCGCTGGATCGTTGCATGCTGCTCGACGCTCACATCGCCGCTGTCCGACCGATGAAACACCACGATCTTGACGCCGTCCACGCCCAGCGCAGCCAGCGTGTCCACCGACCAGTCGTCCCGGACGGCGAGTTCGCTGCCCCACCCGGTCGGGCTGTCGGCCGGCGCGTAGGAGAGCTTCTCGACGCCGGAGATCAGGCCGACCGAACCGGCAGCGACGCCGCTGAGAATGGCCTGTCCGATCGAGTACACCGGGTCGAGCAACAGCGCGGTGCAGTGCGGCGCCATGCCGTCGATCAGCTCCAGTTTCGATTCGACCACCTCATCGAAACCGACCTGTGAGATGTCGCTGTCGAACAGCGCCAGGTAGTTCTCCGGGTGATCGATCGCTGCCACCCTGATGAACCCCTTGGCGTCCGAGATCCGGTCCAGTCGCCGGATCTTGCCAAGCCCCGATGGCAGCATCGGCACGGCAGCCTCCTTTGTTCGGTGGTAATACTGCGGTCGAATGTGCCTGCGCGCCTTGGCTCATGGACTACCGAGGGCTGGCGCGGTACTGCCGATGGTAAAGCGCAAATCCACGATTGACAACGCTGTCAATCGGGTGCAGTCTAGTTCAGACGTCAGCTCCCGGTGGGAACCGACGCCCGGATGGACGTGGGCCCCGGCCATCACCGACCGAGAGAAGGCGGCACAGATGCTGGTCGTGACGCCGAACCTGTGCTTCGACGTGACCGTCAGGCTGCCCCTGCTCACCCCGGGTACCGTCGCCAGGGCCACCACCACCGTGACCACCGCCGGCGGCAAAGGCGTGAACGTGATGCGGGCCGCCGCTGCCATCGGCGCCCAACGCAGTCGGCTGGTCGGCTTCACTCCGAACGACGACGCCGCAC
>JALYXB010000166.1 GCA_030947305.1 Actinomycetota bacterium
GCCGCCGGCAGCTGATAGGTACCGTCGACCGCCCGGTCCAGGGTGAGCTGGGTCGGCTGACTGACCGGTGGTTGCCCGGTGTCGGCGACCGCGGGCTTGTCGACCCGGCGTCGGACGGGTCCGGTCGGGGCCGTGCTGTCGGCCAGCTCGCCGGCGTTCGGTTCGGCGGCCGGCGCGCGCCACCGCCGGCGCGGGAGCACCTCGGTGGGCTGCTCGTCCAGGGCCGGTTGGTCGTCGAGCGCCGGCTGATCGGCGCCGATGACGGCAGCCACCCGCCGCCGCGACGGCCGCCGCAACCTGCTGAACGTCAGGTCGGTGCCCGGATCCAACTGCACGGTGCCGCCGGCCAGGTAGGCCTCGTGATCCAGCTGATCGCCGTCGGCTGGGGAGTCAGTCGGTGCCCCACCTCCTAGCCAGGAGCGGATCCGTCCGGGCAACTGCACCAGCGGGATGCCGGTCAGCAGCAGCGTTCCGTAAACGCAGAACAAGGCCAGCACCAGAATGGCCGGCACAGCATGAAGGCCGATGCTGAGCGGGTGCCCGAGCAACCAGCCGAGGGTGCCGCCGGCGCTCTTGCGGGCGGCCACCGAATCTGTGCCGGGGAGGTTGCTTTCGTGGACGACGTCGAACATGCCGGTGACGCCGAGCGTCAACGCCACCGATCCGACGATCCGCGGGGTGGTGCGGCGCTCTCGGTCGTCGGATCGCATCAGCACGATCGCCGGGATCAGCAGCAGCACCGGCAGCACCACCGCGATCGAGCCGATCCACACCCTGGCGACGTTGTCCACCAAGGAGCCGACTGGCCCGGCCGCGCGGAACCAGCTGCCGATGGCGCAGATCATGGCGAGCGCAATCAGGCCAAGGGCGATGCCATCGCGGTGATGCGCCGCATCCATCTTGCGGGCGGCGCCGCCGCCGAGTCCGAGGGCCCGCACCAGCCCACCGATCCCCCTGGCGATCAGCCGCCAGACCGACGCGATGCCCCTGCCGATAGCGCCCGTGCCACGACCGAACCCTGATCCCGTCCGACGTGCCACCGGTCGGCGGATCGCCCTGGTGGCTGTATCGCGCGCCGAGGCTCGACCGCGAGCGTTCGACGCCTTCTTCGGCGTGGCCCTTGACCGAGTGGTGGTCGCGGTCGATCGCCCTGGAGCCCCACCGGTGCCTCCGGTTGAGCGCGCGCGGGTGCTGGTCGCGCCGGATCGTGGGCGCGCGGACGTCCTGGGCTTGCCGGCCATGACGTTCACGCTAGTCGCTTGAGTCCCATCGGTACCATCAGCCACACCGGTTTTCGGCTCTCCCGTCCGCCGAGCCGAACAGGTTAGTTCGCCGGCCTACCTCGGGCATCGACCGGTCGCACATCCACGACCGCCGCCACCGGCAGCGGTGCGTACAGATGCGGGAACAACTCGCTGCCGCCGGAGGTGTTTTCGTCCACGATCGGCGTCGGCAGCTTGCTCTTGTCCACGGTCAGCAGCACCATCGGTTCGGTTTCCGCCGTCCAGAACCGCTGCCAGACACCAGCCAGCTGCGACTGCTCGCAGAAATGGATGAAACCCTGATCGTGCAACGTCATTCCGCGGCCGGATACCAGGTGCTCCCCCGCTGCTACCGAGCGTTCCCAGTCGGCGCCGGTGGTGTAGTGGTACACGCGTCCGTCAGACACCGATCACCGTCGGGATGATCATCGGCCGGCGACGGTAGGTGTCGCTGACCCAGCGGCCGACCACTCGGCGGACCTGCTGCGCCACCCGATGCGGATCGGTGATGCCGTCGGCCTCGGTGCGGGCCAGTTCGGCCTCCACCAACGACACCACGGCGTCCAGCGCCTTCGGGTCGTCGGAGAAACCCCGCCCGGACAGCGTCGGGGAGGCGACTGCCCTTCCGGTGTGCAGGTCGATCGCCACCGTAATCGAGATGAAGCCGCCCTCGCCGAGGATCAGCCGATCGGACAGCGTGTTCTCGCCGACGTCGCCGACGGCGCTGCCGTCCACGTAGACCATCCCGACGTCGATGTGCCCGACGATCTTGGCCCGGCCGCGGGCCAGATCGACGACGGTTCCGTTGGGGGCGAGCACCACCCGATCGGACGGAACCCCTGTTGCCACCGCGAGTTTCGCGTTCGCCCGCAGATGCCGCCACTCGCCATGTACCGGGATCACGTTCTTCGGCCGCACCGCGTTGTACAGATACAGCAGCTCGCCGGCCGAGGCGTGTCCGGAAACATGCACCTTGGCAACCCCCTGGTGGATCACCGTTACGCCGATCCGGGCTAGCTCATTGATCACGGTGAAGACGCTGGTTTCGTTGCCAGGGATCATCGACGACGCCAGAATCACCGTGTCGCCGTGCTGCAGGTTCACGCTACGGTGGTCGCCGCGGGACATCCTGGACAGCGCCGACAGCGGTTCGCCCTGGGAGCCGGTGGAGATCAGCATCACCCGCTCCGGAGGTAGGTCGAGCACCTTTTCCAGGCTGCGCACCAGCCCGTCGGGCACGGTCAGCAGACCGAGTTCCTGGGCGATCTGCATGTTGCGGACCATCGAGCGCCCGACGAAAGACACCTTCCGGCCGTACTTCTGAGCCGAGTCGATCATTTGCTGCACCCGGTGCACGTGTGAGGCGAACGAGGCGACGATCACCCGTTGCGGCGCCGACCGGATGTAGTTGTCCAGCACCGGCCCGATCTCCCGCTCGGGAGCAACGAAACCCGGTACCTCGGCGTTGGTGGAGTCGACCATGAACAGGTCGACACCCTCGTCGCCGAATTTGGAGAAACCGCCCAGGTCGGTGAGCCTGCCGTCGAGCGGTAGCTGGTCGAGCTTGATGTCGCCGGTATGCAGCACGGTGCCGGCAGCGGTCCGGATACCGACGGCGAGGGCGTCGGGGATCGAGTGGTTGACGGCGAAGAACTGCAGGTCGAAGGCACCGACCTGGAGTCGCTCGCGCTCTTTGACCACCCGCAGGTTCGGGGCGATCCGGTGTTCCTTGCATTTCGCAGCGATCAGCGCCAGCGAGAACTGCGCGCCGATCACCGGCAGATCCCTGCGCAGTCGCAGCAGCCAGGGCAGCGCTCCGATGTGGTCCTCGTGGCCGTGGGTGACGACGACCGCTTCGATGTCTTCGACGCGATCCTCGACCAGCCGCAGGTCAGGAAGGATCAGGT
>JALYXB010000186.1 GCA_030947305.1 Actinomycetota bacterium
CTGCTGGTGTCCGTGAGATCCGGTGCCGTGCACTCGATGCCGGGAATGATGGACACCATCTTGAACCTGGGCATCAGCGATCGGTCAGTGGAGGCACTGGGCGCCGAGGCCGGCAACCCGCGGTTCGCCTGGGACGCCTACCGGCGGTTCATCCAGATGTACGGCGAGGTGGTGGAGACCGTTCCTGGCCACGTCTACGAAGATGCGCTGGCGGCGCTGAAGTCCGCCCGCGGCGTCCAGCAGGACACCCAACTCACCGAGCAGGATCTGCGGGAGCTGGTGCAGACCTACCTGGCGCTGTCCCGCGAACATATGGGGGAGGAACTGCCGACGGACCCGATCGAGCAGCTGCGGCGCAGCATCGACGCGGTGTTCCGGTCCTGGCTCAACCCGCGGGCGGACGTCTACCGCAAGGCCAACAATATCCCGTCCAACCTCGGCACGGCGGTCAACGTGATGCAGATGGTATTCGGCAACCGTGGCGATACCTCTGCCACCGGAGTGTGTTTCACCAGGAATCCGTCCACCGGGGCGAAGGAGCTGTACGGCGAGTTCCTGGTGAATGCGCAGGGCGAGGACGTGGTCGCCGGCATCCGCACCCCTAAGCCGCTGGCCGAGATGGAACGTGTGCTGCCGACTGCCTACCAACAGTTGCTGGACACCATGAAGCGGTTGGAGCAGCACTACGCAGACATGCAGGACATCGAGTTCACCGTCGAGGACGGCACCCTGTACCTGCTGCAGACCCGCAACGGGAAGCGGACGGCGTCCGCCGCACTCAGGGTGGCCCGTGATCTGGTGGACGAGGGCGTCATCGACGAACGCGAGGCGTTGCGCCGGATCGAGCCATCGCAGCTGGACCAGCTACTGCACCCGGGCATCGACCCCGAGCACGGGCGGACCCCATTGACCAAGGGGCTCAACGCTTCTCCCGGTGCCGCGGTCGGCCGGCTGGTCTTCGACGCCGTCACCGCCGAACGACGCGGCAAGGCCGGCGACGCGGTGGTGCTGGTGCGCTGGGAGACCACTCCCGACGACATCGCCGGCGTTATCGCCTCGCAGGGCGTGCTGACCGCCCACGGCGGGATGACCTCGCACGCCGCCGTCGTCGCCCGTGGGATGGGAAAGCCTTGTGTCGCAGGGGCTTCGGTGATCAAGATCGACGCGGTCGGCAAGACGTTGACCATCGGCGACACGGTGCTCGGCGAGAGCGACACCATTACCCTCGACGGGTCGACCGGCGAGGTGTTCGCCGGCTCGATGGAACTGGTGCCGCCTCAGGTGAACGAGGACTTCCAGGCCATCGTCGGCTGGGCGGACGGCATCCGACGGATGCAGGTGCGGGCCAACGCCGATACCGGCGAAGATGCTGCCAAAGCACGCGAGTTCGGCGCCCAGGGCATCGGGCTGTGCCGCACCGAGCACATGTTCATGGACGAATCCAGACTCCCCGCGGTGCGCCGGATGATCCTGGCCCGCGACGAGGCGGCAAGGGAGACAGCCCTGGCCGAGATCCTGCCGATGCAGCAGTCCGACTTCGAGGCCATCTTCGAGGCGATGACGGGCCTACCGGTGACGATCAGGCTGCTCGACCCGCCGCTGCACGAGTTCCTGCCCAACCGCCTCGATCAAGCATTGCTGGTGCAGCAACTGGAGTTGCAGGGCGGTGGTGACGGTGAGCTCGCCGAAGCGCGGGCCCTGCTGGCCAGGATCAACTCCCTCACCGAGCAGAACCCGATGCTCGGCACCCGCGGCGTCCGGCTGGCACTGATGTACCCGGAGATCGCGGTGATGCAGGTCCGGGCTATCGCCAGGGCGGCGCTGGCCGTCCGGGGGCGCGGTGGTGATCCGCAGGTGGAGATCATGGTGCCGCTGGTGGCGTACGCCGAGGAGCTGCGACGGATGCGGGAGCTGATCTCCGAGACGATGGCCGACGAGCTGGCCGCCGCCGGCGGCGAGGCACTGCCGTACACCATCGGCACCATGATCGAGTTGCCGCGGGCGGCGGTGGTGGCTGACCAGATCGCCGAGTACGCCGACTTCTTCAGCTTCGGCACCAACGACCTCACCCAGACCGGTATCGGCATCTCGCGGGACGACGCGGAAGGCGCGTTCCTGGCGGCCTACGTGGACGGCGACATCGTGCCGGCGAACCCGTTCGCCAGCATCGACGCGGACGGCGTCGGCGCCTTGGTGGCGATGGGCACCGAACGTGGACGCTCGGTGAAGCCGGACCTGAAGGTGGGCGTCTGCGGCGAGCACGGCGGCGATCCAGCCTCGATCGCTCTGTTCGAGAAGATCGGTCTGAGCTACGTCTCCTGCTCCCCGTACCGGGTGCCGATCGCCAGATTCGCTGCCGCGGTGGCGGTGCTCGAGCAACAGCACAAGACTGCTGCCGGCGCAGCGGGAACCGGGGCAGCGGGGACCGGCGCAGCGACCGATGCGGCGGGCGGCAACTCAAATGCCGCACCCAGCTCCCAGAACGTTTCCCCACCCCACCAGGAATGAGCACCGATTCTGTGCAATAGGCGCCTGAAGCTTCTGGTGCTCATTGCACAGTTGGGTTGCCATTCCGGGCGGGTTGCCATCCGGGCGGGTTGCCATTCCGGGCGAGTTGCCATCCGGGCGGGTTGCCACTCCGGGCGGGTTGGCTATTCCAGGCGGGCTGGCTATTCAGGGTGGGTTGCCCGTTCCAAGCAACCGAATCCGACGCCGTGCGTCCAGCTGCCATCCACCGAAAGGAGGTGAGCATGCGCGGCTGGATTCGCAGGCATCGAGTGTTGGCTGCAGCGATCGGCACCGTGTCCGCCGTCATCGTGGTGACGGCCGCCGCCAACATCTGGGTCCGGGCCGAGGCATCGGCCCACGAGTACAGCACCGCGGACGCGCCGCAGGCCCCGGTCGCGCTGGTGCTGGGCGCCGGTTTGAAGTCGGACGGCACGCCATCGCCCTATCTACAGGACCGGCTGAACGACGGCCTGGCCTTGTTCCGCGGCGGCAAGGTCACCGCGCTGCTGGTTTCCGGGGACAACGGCACTACCACCCATGACGAACCGACGGCGATGATGGACTACCTTGTCGCCCATGGTGTTCCGGCGTCGCAGGTGGTGCGCGACTATGCCGGATTCGACACCTACGACTCCTGCGTGCGGGCGAAGAAGATCTTCGGGGTGACGAAGGCGCTGGTGGTGACGCAGACCTACCACCTGCCACGGGCGGTGTTCCTGTGTCGGCAGGCCGGAATCGACGCCACCGGCGTCGCCGATCCGCACCCGGCGGACCCGGTCGGGACCGTCTTCACCCTGCGAGAGATCCCGGCGTCGGTCGAGGCCGCCTGGGACGCGATCTGGCAACCGAGCCCCAGGTTTCTCGGGAATACCGAGACCTCGCTCGGTGCGGCGCTCAACGAACCTGCGGGACCGGATCCGCACACCCGGGGGCAGGCACATCAATAGTCGCCGCAGCAGGGCGCCGGGTGGACGGAGTCGGCGTGCCGGACCAGTACCAGCGTAGGCGTCAGGAAGTGACGCTCAGGTTGTCGATCTGCAACGCGGGCAGCGGGCCCGCGGGTTCGAAGCCGAAGACCTTGCCGTAGAAGACGAGTTCGCTCTCGGTGGCGTCCTTGACGGTGTCGGCCATTCGAAAGCCGTGACCCTCGCCGTCATAGACCTTGATGGCAACGGGCTGACCCTTCGCCCTGACCGCGTCGGCCATCTCGATCGACTGGGCCGGCGGCACCACCTTGTCGTCCGCGCCCTGCAGCACCAGCAGGGCGCAGTCGAGCTGGTCGACGTGATGGATCGGCGAGCGATCCAGGTAGATCTGCTTGTCCCGCGGATAGTCGC
>JALYXB010000211.1 GCA_030947305.1 Actinomycetota bacterium
TTCATCCAGCAGGCCCCGCCACGATCCGCGGAAGCAGCTGGTGCGGCTGCAAGCACCGCTGCCACCAGAGGGTGGGCTACCGAGAACCTCACCGAGGGCATCGACCTCGCAGCGATGGCCGCGCACGCCAAGATGAGCGTGCGCACCTTCACCAGACGATTCCGGGCGGAGACAGGCGAGACGGCAGGTAGCTGGCTCACCAGGGTGCGGGTGGACGCCGCGCGCCACTTACTGGAGTCCACCGACCTGCCGGTTGACCGGATCGCCTACCGGGTCGGCTTCGGCACCGCCGCCTCGCTGCGACTGCGGTTGGCCGCAACCGTCGGACTGTCGCCGATGTCCTATCGCCGCCGCTTCCGCGTCGAGCCGAGCTATCCAGCCCCGCGCGAAGATGTCGGCTGAGCCACTTGCCGCGGCGGACGTCTACAGCTTGATCATCGGCACGCCGCCGATCAGCATCAGCCTGATCGTTCCTGCGCTGCCGAAATCGATGGTAGCGGTGGCCCGTACCCCAACGCCATCAACACTTTTCACCGTGCCGAGCCCGTACTTGTCGTGCGAGACACGATCACCGCCGCGCAACTCGAGCACCGGTTTGCTACCGACTCCAACCCCCCGGGGCTTGTTGCTCAGCAGCCCGCGAGCCGGCATGTTCTCGCCGAAACCGCGCTCCCCGAACCTAGTGGCCGTTACCGGCGACGACCGGCCACCATAGTTGCGGCCGGTGAAAAAGCCGTCGTCCCTGTCGACGAACGGCACGTTCTCCACCAGCCGCCGCCAGTCGACAACCTCCTCCGGTACGTCGTCGAGGAATCGTGACGGCGGGTTCGATCCCGGTTGCCCCCAGGACGATCTGGTGACAGCTCTGGACAGATAGAGCCGTTTGCGGGCTCGAGTGATACCCACATAGGCAAGCCGGCGCTCCTCGGCCAGTTCGCGATCGTCGCCGAGCGCCCGCATGTGCGGGAAGATGCCGTCCTCGAGACCGGTGAGGAACACCACGGGAAACTCAAGCCCCTTCGCGGTGTGCAAGGTCATCAATGTCACCACACCCTCTTCCGAGTCGGGTATGGCATCCGCGTCGGCCACCAGCGAGAGCAGCTCGAGCACTCCGTCCAGCATCCCGGGCCCGTCCAGGTTCTCCTGCAGCAGCACACTTTCCGCGGCCGCGGCACCCACCTCTTCATCGGTGGCGCTATCTTCGGCCGCCCCCTCGGCTGCCGCCTGCCTGGCGGCGATGAGGTTCTCGGCGTGTTCGCGCAGTACCGTCACCAACTGCTCGAGGTTTTCCATCCTCGACGCATCCTGCGGATCGTCGCTGGCCTCCAGTTCGGCCCGGTAGCCGGTGCGTTCGAGCACGGCCGTGGCCAGGTCGGCAGGGTCGCCGCCGTCTGCCACCACCGCTCGCAGCTCGTCCATCAAGGTATTGAATCCAGTGATCGCGCCCGTCGAACGCGTTGCCAGCGAAGGAATCTCGGAGATCCGCCGCAACGCGGCGGCGAACGGGATGCGCTCCTGCTCGGCGAATAGTGCAACCTGCGCCTGCGCCCGATCACCGATGCCACGCTTGGGCGTGTTCAGTACTCGGCGCAGCGACACTTCGTCGTCCGGGTTCGCCACCGCCCGCAGGTAGGCAAGAATGTCCTTGACCTCCTTGCGCTCGTAGAACCGCACCCCGCCGACGATCCGGTACGGCATTCCGGTCCTGACGAAGATGTCCTCGATCGCCCTTGAGGCCGAGTTGGTGCGGTAGAAGACCGCGACATCGCCGTAGCGGCAGACACTGTCGTCGACCAGCGCGTCGATCTCCTGGGCGATGAACCTGGCCTCGTCGTACTCGTTGTCGCCGACGTAACCGACGATCTTCTCGCCGCTACCTTCCGCCGTCCACAGGCTCTTGGCCTTCCGATCGGCATTGCGGACGATCACCGAGTTCGCCGCCGACAAAATGTTCTGGGTGGACCGATAATTCTGCTCCAACAGGATGGTACGAGCGAGCGGATAGTCCCGTTCGAATTCGGTGATGTTCCGGATGGTGGCGCCGCGGAAGGCATAGATGGACTGATCGGCATCGCCGACCACCACCAGCTCGGCGGGTGGAAGCGTTGGCGCAGCAATGGATTCGGCACCGGAGGCATCGCCGGCGTGGGCAGCAACGGCACCGACCGGGCCCCCCACCAGTTGCCGCACCAGCATGTACTGCGCGTGGTTGGTGTCCTGGTACTCATCGACCAACACGTGCCGGAACCGCCGGTGGTAGTGCTCGGCAACAGCGGGGAATGCCTGCAGCAGGCTGACAGTCTCCATAATCAGATCGTCGAAGTCGAAGGCGGTGGCCGCCTTCAGGCGGGCCTGGTAGCCGGCATACACCTCGGCGGTGATCTTCTGGATGTCCGTCTCGGCACGTTCGGCGGCGGTGGCCGGGTCGATCAGCTCGTTCTTCAGGTTCGAGATGCCAGCCGCCAACGATCTGGCCGTGTTTCGTTTGGTGTCCAGGTCCATGTCGGTGGCCACCATCCCGACCAGCCGCATCGAGTCGGCGGCGTCGTAGATGCTGAACGTCGATTTCATCCCCAAGTGCGCCGCCTCGGCGCGCAGGATGCGCACGCACATCGAATGGAACGTCGATACCCACATCGCTCGGGCGCGGCCGCCCACCAGGTCGGCCACCCTCTCCTTCATCTCGGCGGCAGCCTTATTGGTGAAGGTGATGGCCAGGATCTCGCCGGGATGGGCGCCACCGGCCGCCAGCAGATAGGCGATTCGTCTGGTGAGCACCCTGGTCTTGCCCGACCCTGCGCCGGCCACCACCAGCAGCGGTGAGCCTCGGTGCTCAACGGCGGCTCGCTGCGGCGGGTTCAGCCCGACCAGCAGCGCTTCGCTCTCGGCGGTACGGCCAGACCGCACACCCGTCGCAGGTCCGGAAACGGCGGACTGCCCGCCGGCCTCCGGGTCGGCGGGGATATCGAACAGGCTCGTCATGACGATCCCACGCTATCGCTCGCCGCCGACGCCCAGATCCACCACCGATGGCTGCAGACCGCGGTCTGGTCCGCCCCGCCACCGTGTGGTTCACTAGCTACATGCGTCAACCAGGCAGCCGATTTTTCTATGGGTACCGGATTCCGGTGCCCGTTGTCGGCCTGCCCTAGCCGCCACCACAACGAGCCCCGAGATCCGAGAGATCCCGGGGCTTTTTGCTGTTCTCGGGATCCATCGCTCTCCGGCCGCCCCGCACTGCCAGACTGAAGGAGATCGAAATGAGGACACGAATGCCCGACGACACCGCATCGCACGCCCCGCTTCCGCACATCGAGGTGCCGGTGGACCAGGCTGGGATCGATGATCTGCGGGTCGAGATCGACGCCATCGACGCCGAGTTGGTGCGGCTCATCCAACGACGGACCGCCATCTCCAACGCCATCGGCACGGCCCGCACGGCCATCGGCGGCCCGCGCATCGTCTACTCGCGGGAGATGGCTGTGCTGGAGCGTTTCCGCGACCTCGGACCGGCCGGTACCGACCTCGGAATGCTGCTGTTGTCGCTAGGGCGCGGGCGGATGGGCAAGCATTCCTGACCCCGGCATGGCAAGGTGATGCCACACCTTTGGGGGAGACCCGATGGCACGACGAGGTATCGCCGATCAGCGGCGGGTTGCACGGCTACTGGTAGCGGTAGCGGGTTTGACGATGACGCTAGCCAGTTGCAGCAGCGCCGGTGGTACAGCGCAGCCAATGACCAGCAGTGAAGTCAGCGCGCCGACGTCGAATTCTGCCGCGGCCTCGCCATCAGCGCCGAGCAACAACGCGTTGCCGACATCGGTGCCACCAAGAGCAACCTCCTCAACTGTAGCCTCACCGAGCACAGCGGCACCGAGCACACCGGCACCGACAACAGCGGCCCCAAGCACACCGGCACCGACCACAGCGGCCCCAAGTGCAGCGGCCCCAAGTGCAGCGTCGAACGTCACTCCGTCGCCTACCCGGTCGCCGATAGCCGCCCTGTCCAGTGGCAAGACAGCGGCCGGCGAGAGCGCCGCCTCCCACACCTCATCCGTCCATTCGGCGACAGCGCCCAGTCGAGGAACTTCTCCGCCGGCTGCCACCGAGACTTCGGTCGGATCGTCAATCGCAGCCCCGACAACCATCGCCTCGAAACCCGTTGAGTCCACCCCTGTGGCCGTCGGCTCGACGGGAGCGTCACCATCGGTCACCGCACCGCCGGCAGCCGCCTCGAGGGCGGGCAGCCACATCGTGGAGCTGCGGACGATCTCCAGAGCCACCATCGGCTACACCACCCTGGTGCTGATCCACCCGAACGAAACAGAGCCGTATTACGGCGCCGATTCGAAGGACACCCGGGTGCACACAGCACCCATCTCGGCCAGCACCCAGTTCTTCTCCGGATTCGGCCTCTGCGGGAGCTCCCAGACGTTCACCTTCGACGACAAGGGGCTCGGAACCACGCTGTGCACGCAGTCGGCCGCGGCGAAGGTGATCAACTCGGGGCGCCCGTCACAGGTGTTGGTAACGGTCGGCGCCGACGGCACCGTCAGCAAGGTGCAGGAGATGTTCCACCCCTGAGCTACACCAGGCGGCGGTCGGTGGCCCATCTGGACAGCTCGTAGCGGTTCGATTTCTGCGTCTTGCGCAGCACCGACGACACATGGGTCTCGACCGTCTTGATCGAGATGAACAGTTGGGACGCGATCTCCTTGTAGGCGTAGCCGCGGGCAAGCAGCTTGAGCACCTCGCGCTCCCGCGGCGACAGCAGGTCCAGCTCAGGATCCGAGACCGGGGAGCCACCGGGCCGGTCCGAGAACGCATCCAGCACGAATCCGGCCAGCCGCGGCGAGAACACCGCATCCCCGGCCGAGACGCGTACCACCGCATCGGCCAGCTCCCGGCCGGAGATCGTCTTGGTGACGTAGCCGCGAGCGCCGCCGCGAATAACGTTGATCACGTCCTCGGCCGCGTCGGAAACCGACAGAGCGAGAAACACCACCTCCGGCAGTCTCGTGTGGACTTGGTCGAGCACGGCGCGGCCGCCACCGTCCGGCATGTGAACATCCAGCAGCACTACGTCCGGCCGGTCGGCTTGGATCCTGACGACGGCCTCGCCCACCGAACCCGCCTCACCGATGATCTCGATCCTGTCGTCGTGCAGACCGGCGAGCTCGGCCTTGACCCCTGTTCTGAACATGGCGTGGTCGTCAACAAGAAACACGGTGACGGGACCGGTGGGGGCGCCGCTCCGCTGGTCAGCCGGATCGGTCTTCTCGTCGGTCATCAGGTGGCTCGCATTTCGTCTTCGGTGCTGGTCGGCGCCGACTTGTCGGGCTTGATCAGGTTGACGAACGATCGCTGCTCGATCGGCATCGTCAGTTCCACCTCGGTGCCCGTGCCCGGCGTCGAATAGACCGCCGCCGTACCGCCGTGTCTGTCCATCCTGCCCCTGATGGACTGGGCGACGCCACGCCGGTCGGCACCGACGGCCGCCGGATCGAAACCGGCACCACGGTCGCGGACGAAGACCCTGGCCATTCCCTCTTCGACCTCGCAGTAGACGCTCAGCTCCGTCTCGCCCGAGTGCTTGGCCGCGTTGACCATCGCCTCCTTGGCTGCGGCCACCAACGCGACCAGTCCTGAATTCATCTCCGCGTCGCCCACCACCACCGGCGCGACCTTGACCGCGTAGGTGTCCTCGACCTCACCGGCCGCGGCCGCCAACGCTGCGGTGAGCAGGCTCCCAGGATCGGTGCCCGGGTCGGCGCCCATCGCGCTGGCATAGCCGGTCGGGCCGTACAGCCAGGTGCGCAGCTCGCGCTCCTGCCCCCTGGCCAGCCGAACCACCTCGCGCTGGTCACTGGATTGACGTTGGATCAGCGCGAGGGTCTGCAGTACGGAATCGTGCAGGTGGGCGGCGATCTCAGCGCGCTCGGATTCGGCGATGCGCTCGCGTCGCTCGTCACCCAGCGCCCGCACCAACCGCAGCCACCACGGAATGGTGATCAGCCCGACGCCGATCAACGTCAACAGCACGGCGATCAGCGCCGAACGCACCGCCGAGAACGGGAACTGGCCGAGCGCGAATACGGTGAGGCCGCCGATCACCAGCACCACTCCGCCGGCCAGTCGCCACCAAGTTCCAGCCCGCGGCGTCACCATCCCGACGGCCGAGCGGCGCCAGCGGGCCTTTCTGGTGTCGTCGGCCTCGCGCCAGATGAAGGCGGCACCGACCGCAGCCAGGCCGAGCGGGCCGAGCACCCAGCCAACGACAGAGCTGATTCCCAGCGCTGCCCCCACGATCACCAGCGCGATACCCACGGCGGCGATTCCCAGGGCCTGCCGCTGTTCCCGCGCCGATGTCGGCTGGATCGGCCAGTCCGACGCCGGCCGCTGCGGCACGAAGATCCACAGCAACGCGTAGGCAACCAGGCCGGCGCCACCGAGAACGCCGAGCAACGCAAAGGCCGCCCGTACCCAGACCACCGAGACACCGAGATGCTCGGCCACTCCGGCCGCCACCCCGCCGAGCACCGCACCACGCCGCACCCGCATCAACCGTTCGATGCCGTCGGGGGTGCGGACAACCTGCGGTTCCCCGCGCCGGGTGGCCTGGATCGGACTACTCACACCCCTAGCCTCACACGCGGCGGCGGCCGGCGCGTCGGGGTCCACCCTGGTTTCGCTAACCAGGGGCATCCCCGATGGTGCCAACCAGCCGTCTTCGGCAGGCTCGACGGATGACCTCCTCCCGGCAGTTCCACCCCCAGGACGCATCCGGACTCCATTGGAATTCCGGCTGGTCCGGGCGCTTCCGCCGGTCCTGCGGCGACCGCAGGATCGCCGGCGTCGCCGGCGGCATCGGCAGGGCGCTCCGGGTCGATCCCGTCCTGATTCGGGTGACCTTTGCAGTGTTGACGATCTTCGGCGGCGCCGGCATCGCGCTGTATGCGCTCTGCTGGCTGCTGCTGCCCAGCGACAAGGACACGGCCTCACCCGCCGAGGCACTGCTGGGCCACGGGCATTCTTCGGTTCCGGCGCCGCTGACCATCCTGCTCGGCCTGGTTGTGCTGGCATCGGCGACCTCGATGTTCACCTGGGGTCTGCACCTACTGCCGATCGCCATTGCCGCCATCGTGGTGTTCGCCGTCGTCGGCAGGCGCCGCGAGCGGAACCGGCGCTACCAAGGCAACGACCGGGTCAGCCAACACCTGCAACAGTTCGCCGATCGGGCAGGACACTGGGGCGACCAGGTCGGCCGGCGGGCAGGCAGCTGGGGCGACGACTTCGGACGGAAGGCCGAGCGGTGGGGAAACGACATCGGCAACCGCGCCGAACGATGGGGCAGGGACTTCGGCCACCGCGGCGGTGGCGCGACCGATCAAGGCCGGACCGATCGTTCCAGCAGCCGCGGAACCGTTCCTTCGGCGTCGCCGTTCGAGCGTCCCGCGTTCTGGGATGACGAAACCCGCAGAGCCGCACCAGGTTTCGGCGCTCCGGCCGAATCGGCGATCCGCTTGACCAAGGATGCCAGCACCTTAACCGGTGGCACATCTGCAGCACCGGAGGCCTCGGACCAGCCGGCCGGCAGGGCCACGCCGGAGCCGTCCGGCCCGCCCGCCTGGGATCCGTTGGGAGCGGCGCCGTTCGCCTGGGATCTGCCGGAGCCCGGACCCGCACCCGCATCGCCGGCCGAGCAGGGCAGGGGCCGCGCCGGCAGGGCGATCGGCCGCGCGACCACCGGAATCGCCCTGATGGTGGCCGCCGTGCTGGCGCTCGGCCTGTCACTGCAGTGGTGGCAGATCGGCTGGGCAGTGATCAGCGCGTCGGCGCTGGCCGTCGTCGCTGTCGGACTGTTCTTCTCGGCCGTCACCGGCCGCCGCCGGTCGAACCTGATCGGGCTCGGCATCCTGCTGTCGGCCGCCACCCTGTTCCTCACTCTCACCGGCCTGAACGGAACCGGCGGGATCGGGGAGCGCCACTGGATCCCGACCAGCACTAAAGCCGACCAGAACTACCGGCTGCAGGCGGGCGATGCCACCCTTGACCTGTCCCAGCTACTCCCGCTGAAACCGGGCGAGAGGGTGACGATGTCGGTGGATCTGAAGGTCGGCCACCTCGCGGTGCTGGTCCCGACGGGCGTCAACGTCGAGGCCAGCTGCTCGTTGAATCTCGGCTCCATGCAATGCCTGGCCGAGCAATCGGACGGTTGGCACAACCAGCGCATCTCGCGCCTCACAGCGGCATCGCCGAAGGCGGGCACCATCGAACTGGACGCCAAGGTAGGCGTCGGCAGCCTGGAGGTGCGGTCCGATGGCTGACGTTCGCGAGCCGCAGGACGTATCGGCCGCCGTGCCCTATGCGTATCGTCCCAATATCGCCGGGCTGCTCTGGGCGATGGTCTTCGCCGCGGTGGCCATCGTCGGGTTCAGCGGCAGCTTCGGCTGGATCTTCGCCGGAGCCACCCAGTGGGTGCTGGCCGGCGGGGTCGCGCTCGTCGGCCTGATACTGCTGGTGACGGCGCTGCCGCACCGGCCAAGGAACTAGCCAAGCTCTGCTCCCCAACGGGCGGCGTCATCCCAGGTATCGATGTCAACGCGATCGACATCAGCTGGTTTGGTGTTGCCCTTCGGGCCGGGCGGGCCAGCGACGTCCGGCCCAGCGACCTCGGGCCGATCGGTGCCCAGCGCGGCGGCGGCCAGGGCGACGTTCGCCGGCAGCACGATCTCGACCACAGACAGCCCGGCGACGAGCCGATGCATCGGTAACCCGCTGATGCCCGCTGCCGACCGTTCGGCCGTCCCCACCGCCGTCGCCAACGCTGTCGACCGATATAACGCCATCAGCAGTTGCCGCCGGCCGGCCCGGTCGACGGCGATCACCGCATCGGACGGCAAAGGGGTGTCCCCGGCAGCCAGCAGGGCCGGAACCACCAACCCCGCGGCCGGCTGGTCGGCAGCCAGCACCAGTACCCAGGGCGCAGGTTCATTGCGCCGCAACGGCTTCAGTCCTTCGGCCAGCGCCGCCGCCGGGCCGCCGAACGGCGGATCCTCTCGAACCAGCTGCACTCGTTCCGGCACCGGCAAATCCGCTGGTCCCACCACCACCAGTGAGCGGGCACCAGCTGCCGCGCCAAGGGCCATGTCCAGCAAGGTGACCCCGGCCACCCGCAACAAGGGTTTGCCGATGCCACCCATCCTGGTCGCCCTGCCGCCGGCCAGCACGATCGCGTCGAACACCATCTCGCCAGTATCGTCGGCAGCACCATGACACCACCGACGATCCGCCTCCGCGGGTGAGGGCGACCCAGCGTCGCCCCGTAGTCCGGCTGCGGCGTCACGGTCAGCACCCCGTCGCCGATACCCGCGCCGACACGCTGGCCGGTGAGGAGCCGCTGGAGATCAGGATCGGCGGCCGGCCGTTCACCGTCACCATGCGCACGCCCGGCAACGACTTCGAGCTGGCCGCCGGGTTCCTACTGGGTGAGGGAATGGTCGATGCTGCCGCCGATGTCGCCGAGATCGGCTACGGCCCGGGGGTCGACGAGCACGGGCGGGCCAGCTACAACATCGTCGACGTGGCACTGGCCAACGGCGTTGCGGCGCCGGACCCGGCGGCCGCCAGACAGGTCTACACCTCGTCGTCCTGCGGCATCTGCGGCACCTCGTCGATCGACGCGGTGACGAAGCGGTCGCGACATCCGGTCGCCGACGACCCGCTGACGGTGCCGCTCGATTCGCTGTTGGAGCTTCCCGAACGGCTGCGCAACGGCCAGGAGTTGTTCCGACGCACCGGCGGCGTGCACGCGGCCGGGCTGTTCACCATCGACGACGACGGCCGGCCGTCGTTGCAATGCCTGCGGGAAGACGTAGGGCGGCACAATGCGGTGGACAAGGTGGTCGGCCACGCACTGCTGGCGGGTCGGATTCCGTTGCACGGCAGCGTGTTACAGGTGTCGGGACGGGCGTCTTTCGAGCTGGTGCAGAAGGCATCGATGGCCGGCATCCCGGTGTTGTCCGCTGTCAGCGCCCCGTCGTCTCTCGCCGTCGAACTCGCTGCCGAGGTCGGGCTCACCCTCGCCGGCTTCTCCCGAGGCGAATCGGTGAACCTCTACAGCAGGGCCGACCGCGTCAGCTACTGAGGTAGGCCGTTCCCCCTCGGCGGGCGAACCAGAGCGTCGCGGCGGCCAACCCCACGCAGCAGACGGCCGTAACCCCGAGGGCGACACCGCGCACCCTGTCCCCGATTCCGACCAGCGGGGTGGTGACGGTGGCGGTGGCGTACTGGGCCAGCCCGAACACCGCGGACGCGGCGCCGGCAATACTGCGATGCCTGTCCATCACTAGGGCCGAGGCATTGGGCAGCGCGATCCCCACCGACGACACCATTACCCACAAGCCCACCAGCACGAAAGGCAGGGCCAGTCCGGCCGTCAGCGCTACCAGCAGCACCACGGCTCCGACACCGGCCTGACCGACCCCATATGCCAGCAGCCGAACCGACTGGACACCGCGACGCAGCAGGATCCTGCTGGTCTGGCCGGCCAGCACGATGCCAGCAGCATTCGCGGCGAAACAGAACGAGAACTGTTGCGGCGAAAGGTGAAAGCCGTCCTGCAGCAGGAACGGCGAGCCGGAGATATAGCCGAACATCGCGGCTGCCACCAACGTTCCGGCCAGGATGTAACCCACCGCCGGACCGTCCCGGATCACCACCGCCAACGAGCGGAACACCCCGCCGATGCCGTGCCGCACTCTGCGCTGCGGCGGTAGGGACTCGCGGACAACAGCGAACGTCAAGAGCCACAGGGCGATACCGACACCCGCCAGCACCCAGAACACCGTGCGCCAGGTGCCGAATCGGACGATCTGACCGCCGATCACCGGCGCCAGGATCGGGGCCAGGCCGTTGATCGCCGCCATCGAGGAGAAATACGCCGCGGCGGCCCGACCGGCGAACAGATCGGCGACCACGGCGCGTCCGATGACGATGCCGGCAGCGCCGGCAGCGCCCTGCAGCAGCCGCATGGCGACCAGCGCCGGCATGCTGGTGACCAGGGCGCAGACGGCCGATGCCAGCGTGAACAACGCCACCCCGAAAAGCAGCGGCACTCTGCGTCCTACCCGATCCGACAGCGGCCCGGCTATGAGCTGGCCGACGGCCAGCCCGACGATGCAGGCCGTCAGCGACAGCTGGGCGGCGGCGGCCGTTGAATGCAGCGATATCGGTAGATCTGGCAGCGCCGGCAGATACATGTCAAGACACAACGGGCCGAACGCCGACAGCGCACCGAGCGCCACCACCAGGGCGACGCTGCCGCGTGCGGTAACAGACCGGGGCGTCCTCACCGCCGCGGTCCCGTCACTCCCATTCGATGGTGCCCGGCGGCTTGCTGGTGATGTCGAGCACCACCCTGTTCACCTCGTCGACCTCGCCGGTGATCCGGTTGGAGATCTTGGCCAGCAGTTCATAGGGCAGCCTGGTCCAATCGGCTGTCATGGCATCTTGACTGGACACCGGTCGCAGCACGATGGGGTGGCCATAGGTTCGGCCGTCACCCTGCACTCCGACCGAGCGAACGTCGGCCAGCAGCACAACGGGGCACTGCCAGATCTCCGCGTCCACACCGGCTTTCGTCAACTCGTCGCGAACGATGGCGTCGGCCGCCCGCAGCACCGCCAGCCGATCACTGGTGACCTCACCGATGATCCTGATGCCGAGGCCCGGGCCGGGGAACGGATGCCTGGCGATCATCGCCGCCGGCAGTTCGAGCTCCCTGCCGAGCGCCCGTACCTCGTCCTTGAACAGGGTGCGCAGCGGCTCGACGAGGGTAAACCTGAGATCGTCGGGCAGACCGCCAACGTTGTGGTGCGACTTGATGGTGGCGGTGCCCGTGCCGCCGCCGGATTCGACGACATCGGGATACAGGGTGCCCTGCACCAAATATTTGATGCCACCCTGCTCTTCGTCGATGTCGGCAGCAGCCTTCTCGAACACCCTGATGAACTCGCGGCCGATGATCTTGCGCTTGGTTTCCGGATCGCTGACCCCGGTCAGTGCGGTGAGAAACTGTTGGACGGCATCGACGGTGACCAACCTGATTCCGGTCGCCGCCACATAATCGCGCTCCACCTGCTCGCGCTCACCGGTCCGCAGCAGCCCGTGGTCGACGAAGACGCAGATGAGCTGATCGCCGACGGCCCGGTGAACCAGGGCGGCCGCCACCGCGGAGTCGACACCGCCGGACAGCCCGCAGAGAACCTTGTCCGAGCCGACGACTGCCTTGATCGCCGCCACTTGCTCGGTCAGAATCTCCTCCGGCGTCCAATCGGCAGCCAGTCCGGCGACGTCGAACAGGAAGCGCCGCAACACATCCTGGCCGAATTGGGTATGGATAACCTCGGGGTGGAACTGCACACCGGCCAGCTTGCGGTCCACGTTCTCGAAGGCAGCGATCGGGGTGTCGGCGGTCACCGCCGTTACCGAGAATCCTTGCGGCGCTTGGGCAACGGCATCACCGTGGCTCATCCACACCTCGATCGTCGCCGGCAGGTCCTGCAGCAGGACGCCGCGGTCGGCTGCGGCGGCCAGGGTGGTCGAGCCGTATTCGCCGCGCCCGGTGCGGTCGACCCGGCCCCCGAGCGCGGTGGCCATCGCCTGGAAGCCGTAACAGATACCGAACACCGGAACATCGGCGTCGAACAGTGACCCGTCGACCTGCGGGGCGTTTTCGGCGTACACCGACGACGGGCCGCCGGACAGGATCACTGCCACCGGGTTCTTGGCGAGCAGGTCTGAGACGGACATGGTCGACGGGACGATCTCGGAGAACACCCCGGCCTCTCGAACGCGGCGGGCGATCAGTTGGGCGTACTGAGCGCCGAAATCCACGACGAGGACGGGCCGGTGGGGGGTGCTGTCGTTCGCTGGCACATCCATCCCTTTCGGGTCGGGCGCCGCGTGCTCGACGTGCCGAACGCCACTCCGTTCGGCACCGGCGATGCACAGGGCACGCTCGGCGCCGACCGGTCCCTCCCTGGGCTTTTCTCCCGGAGGTGACTGACCGCCGCATCGGAGGGGTAGTCAGCTGTGGCGCTCGGACCAGCCCGTTCCTGGCGGAGCGGCGGAACCCTAGCCACCGTCGTCGGTCAGCTCATGGCGAGTCTAACCGGCTGGCCGGCCGGCCGAATGTTCGGCTGCAGAATTAACCACCCGCGCCGAAGCCAGGCAGACTCGTTGACGTGGCAGAACGCGAATCCGACCCGACCGACCCGGCGGCGCATGCCGCCATCAAGGAAGAGGCCATGCAGTCGGGCTGGTCGCACCGACATCGCGATGTCTCGGGCGGCTGGCTTCGACCGACCGTTTTCGGCGCCGTCGACGGGCTGGTGACCAACGCCTCGCTGATCGCCGGTGTCGGTGGCGGCGGCGGAAGCGCCCATGCCATCGTGTTGACCGGCCTGGCCGGGCTGGTCGCCGGTGCATTCTCGATGGGCACCGGCGAGTACGTCTCGGTAACGAACCAGAACGAGCTGGTGCATGCGGAGGTGGCCGTCGAACGCCGGATGCACGAGCAGTTCCCCGACGCGGAGCAGGCAGAGCTGGCCGAGACGTTCCGGAGCTATGGAGCGGACATCGACACGGCGGCGAAGATGGCCGCCGCGGTCTCCAAGAATCCGGACGTGGCGTTGCGATTCCACACCAAGGACGAGTTGGGCCTGGATGCGGAAGAATTGCCGTCGGCGTTGCTGGCCGGCTGCGCCTCCCTTGTCGCGTTCTCCATCGGGGCGTCGTTGCCGCTGATCCCCTACCTGTTCGGCTTTCCCGGATTGCTGGCGGCCATGATCATCACCGCTGTCTGCCTGATCGGTGGCGGGATGGTGGTCGGCAAGCTCACCGGTCGGCCGGTCGCCTGGTCCGGCGCCCGGCAGTTACTGCTCGGTGCCGTGGCTATCGCGGTGACCTTCGGCGTCGGTCATCTCATCGGCGCTGTGCCGTCCTGAGATTTGGGGAGTGACGTGTCTGGATTCGTCGGCGTGACGTCGACGGAAGTTCGGATCCGGCTGCGCTGGTGAGCTACCTTGACCGAGCCGCGGCCGGCATGAGCGAGATCAAGGATGTTGCCCTTGCGGCACTGGATGCCGTTGCTGGGCAAGGCATCCCGGACATCGGCTGCGCCGCCGGGCACCAGCTACGGGTGCTTGCCGCCGCAGGAATGCGGCCGGTCGGGCTGATGCGCTGCGTTCTGACGAGCTGACCTTGTCCCAGTAGCCTGAAACCGGGCCGCCAGTCGGCCGAAAGGCCCCGCGCACGGCCATCAGGGTCAACTGGCGTCCACTTTTCAGGCGATGCGGCTGGGGCGGCGCTCCCCGGAAAGTTGCTATGGCCTGAATTCGCCTCAGACCAGTGCCAGACCCGCACCCCCCCGAGGTAGCGCGACGTTGTCACGACACGCCGGTGACGCTGGGCGTGTCGTGTGAACTTTGCGCTACCTGGGGCAGGGTGGACGGATGTCGGTGCTGATCGATCCACCCCGCTGGCCGGCCCACGGCAGGGTCTGGTCGCACCTGGTGAGCGATGCGAGCCTGGACGAACTGCACGCCTTCGCCGGTGCCGCCGGCATCCCGGAGCGCGGCTTCGACCGCGACCACTACGACGTGCCGGAAGAGCGCTACGCCACCCTCGTTGCTGCCGGAGCCGAGCCAGTCGAGTCGCGGGAACTGTTGGCACGCTTGACAGCTGCCGGGCTCCGCCAGCGGAAACAGCGCGACACCTGACTATCCGTCAGCCTGCCGAACCTAACGCGATCCGTACCTCGTCGATAGCCGCTTTCGCTTCGGCGACCCGGTCCGTCTGGCCGGCATCGATACGCGCCTGCAACGCCTGCTCGAACACCGGCAGCGCGTCGGCAGGACGACCAACATCGAACAGGTCCGCACCGAGGTTGTTCAGCAGCGACCCGAGCCAGCGGGTGGCCGCCGGGTCCGACGACGCCTGAGCTTCGGCGATTCCCTGTCGGTTGATCGTCATCGCCGCGGCCGGCCCGTCCAGATCGCCGGCAACGATGGCCAGCATGTGCAGCGCATCCAACGCCAGACCAGGAAGCCCAGCGGCCAGTGATAGCGCCCTGGCCCGTTCGAACAGTGGCCGGGCCCCAGCCGCGTCCTCGGTGGAGCCGCGCACCCGGCCGCGCTCGATGGCGATCCTGGCCGCCGCGTGCTCCGTCCCCACACCATCGTCCACCACGCTCAAGAAGCGGTCGCATTCGTCGAGAAGCTCTGCAGCGGACCGGAAATCGCCGCCCAGCCCGATGGCTCGTGCCTGCTGGGTGCGCAGCACGATCGCGTCGGCCACCGACCCGGCGTGGTCGGCCAGCGCGGCGAAGGCGGTCGCGGAACCGGCGGGATCGTCGAAATTCCAGGTCTGGACGATCAGCGACTCCAGATCACCGCTCATGCCGGTCTCCGCTCATCGGCCCATTCGCCGTCGAGCATCACGGCCTGCACGGTCCAGTTCGCGTCCATCACCACCAGGTCGGCCACTCGGCCGCCGGCAATCGAACCGTAATCGTTGTCCACGCCCAGGAATCGAGCAGGAACCAGACTGGCGGCGGCGACGGCGTCCAGGACCGGCATCTTGACATCCAGCACGGCCCGGCGCACTGCTGTGTCCATCGTCAGAGTCGAACCGGCCAGTGACCCAGGGACGTGGGGATCGTCGGACAGCAGCCTGGCCACCCCGTCTGTCACCTGAACATCGAAGCCCGCCAATGAGTATCGCCCGTCGCGGCTGCCGGCGGCGGCCATCGCGTCGGTCACCAGCGCCAGCCGGCCGGGCGCGATCGATCGCAGCAACCGCACCGTCGCCGGATGCAGATGGATGCCGTCGTTGATCGCCTCGACGGTGACGCCGGCGTCCATCGCCGCTCCGATGATGGCTGGGTCCCTGTGGTGCAGCGGGCGCATCCCATTGAATGCGTGGGTCACCAGATCGGCACCGGCTTCGAACGCGGCGGCCGCCGTGGCATAGTCGGCGTCCGAGTGACCCACCGCCGGATGCACGCCCGATTCGACGCAGAACCGCACCGCGTCCAGTCCACCTGCGAGCTCGGGTGCCAGCGTCACCACCCGGACTTGACCATCCCCGGCCCGCAACAGTCGTTGCAGCGCAGCGGGTTCCGGAGCACGTAGCGCCGACGGGTCGTGCGCGCCGCGCCGCAACTCCGACAGGAACGGACCCTCGAGGTGCAGGCCGAGCACGTGAGGATCGGCCGCCGCATAGGATGCCGCCGCGGAGATGACGTCCACCATCGCATCCAACGGCGCCGTGATCAGCGACACCATCGATCGGGTGGTGCCGTGCCGGCGATGCGCCGCCAGTCCGGTGGCGATGTCGTCAGGTCCCGAGTCGAAGGTGGCGCCGCCGGCGCCGTGCACGTGCAGGTCGATGAATCCCGGCAGCAGCCGCTGCCCGGACAGCTCGACAACGGTTGCCCCGGAGGCGATCTCGGTGGGCGGGCGACCGGTGCCTGGGCTGACGACGCCGAGTGCCGCAATCCTGCCGGCCTCCACCAGCACCCACCCGTCCGGCAAGACCGCATCGTGGGTGATCACCTCGGCGCCGGTCAGCAGGATCCGTTCGGCGGTCATCGGTTCTCCTTCTCCTCTTGCTGCAACAGGTCCCAGGCCAACAGCGCCGCCCCGGCGAGCCCGGCCCGATCCCCCAGCGCGGTCACAGTGATCGGCGGTGGCCCACGGAACGTCAGTCGGGCTGTCATGGCCGTGACCAACGGTCCGGTGAGCAACTCGCCGGCCAACGACAGTCCGCCACCGATGACGATCATCCCCGGGTCGTGCAGCACGGTGACGGCCACCAGCGCGTCGGCGAGAGCGTCCACCGCGGTGTCCCACACCCGCTGCGCCACAGCGTCTCCGGCCCGCATCTTCTCGACGACGTCGCGGGCCGACGCCTCGGTTCCTGTCGCTTCGACGTAGGCCCTGCCGATCCTGGCGGCCGACGCGATCGCCTCCAGGCACCCGTGGTTGCCACAGCCGCACAACGGCCCACCCGGTCGCACCACCAGGTGCCCGACCTCGCCTGCCTGGCCGGTGGCTCCGTTCTCCACCCTGCCGGCCGTCACCAGGCCGGCAGCGATTCCGGTGCCGATCGCGATGAAATAGACCGAGTCCGACCCTGTTCCGGCACCGCTCCGCGCTTCGGCGAGCGCACCGAGGCGCACGTCATGGCCGAGTACCACCGGCAGCCTCAGCCGATCGGACAGCAGCTGCACCAACGGCACGTCTCGCCAGCCGAGATTGGCTGCGTAGCGGGCAATTCCGGCAGCGCCGTCCACCACCCCTGGCACTCCGATCCCCACCGCGCGAACGGTGCCGCTGTCGACCAGGTCGTCGGCAAACCTGATGATCCGGTCGATCACCGCCTGTGGACCACTCTCAGCGCAGGTCGGCCGCCGGGCCTCGCGCAGCACCGTGCCATCGGCCGCGACAAGCCCAGCCTTGATAGAGGTGCCGCCGACGTCGAGGGCGGCGACCACGTCCTTCCGGGTGCGGGTCTCGCCGGGAACGATGGGCACCGGCGAGGGCTGGTCTGCTGGCGGCATCTGTAGGTCAGTCGGCAACCGACAGTCCGACCTTCTGGAATTCCTTCAGATCGGAGTAGCCGGTCTTGGCCATGGCCCTGCGCAGCGCACCGAACAGGTTGGTGCGTCCGTCGGCGCCGACAGCCGGACCGGTCAACAGTTGATCCAGCGGCACATCGGCAGATCCTGTCGGCAGCGGCAACCCGCGCGGCAACGCCGGATGCGCCGTCGACGCCGGCCAGTACCAGCCGCCAGCCGGCGCAGTATCCGCTTCCGCCAACAACTCTCCCAGCATCACCGCATCGGCTCCGCAAGCGATAGCCTTGGCGATGTCGGCACTCGAGTTCAGATCGCCGGCGGCGATCACATGAACGTACCGACCGCCGGTTTCGTCGAGATATGCCCTTCTGGCCGCCGCCGCATCAGCGATCGCGGTGGCCATCGGAACCTCGATCCCCAGCACCAGATCGGTAGTGGAGGCAATGCCGGCTCCGGTACCCACGATCACTCCCGCGGCCCCGGTGCGCATCAGGTGAGTGGCGGTCTGGAAGTTCGTGCAACCGCCGACGATCACCGGCACATCAAGGTCCGCGATGAAGCTCTTCAGGTTAAGTGCCTCACCGTTGCCCCGCACATGCTCGGCCGACACGATGGTGCCCTGGATCACCAGCACCTCGACGCCCGCCGAGATCAACTGCGGCGCAAGGGCTGCGGCGTTCTGTGGGGACAACCGGACAGCAACCGTACTGCCGCCGTCGCGCAGCGTGCCGATCGCCTCGGTGAGCAGGTCCACCGATACCGGGCTCGAGTAGGCTCGCTGGATCGAAGCCACCGCCTGCTCAGGCGATTCCGCATCCTCCGCGGCGGCGACCAACTCGTCGATCACCGTCTGCGGCTGCGCATGACGGGCCCACAGACCTTCGCCGTCCAACACCCCGAGGCCGCCGAGCCGTCCGACGGCGACAGCCGTAGCCGGATCGACGACGGCATCCGAAGGCTGTGTGAGACACGGGATCTCGAACCGGTAGGCATCGATCTGCCAGCCGGTGGAGACCTCAGAGGTCGACCTGGTTCGCCGGGAAGGAACGATGCTGATCTCGTCGAGGCTGAAGCTGCGTCGTGCCGTTCTACCGATACCGATCTCTACGCTGTCGTTCAAGGCGCTCTTTCCTAGCGATCGAAATAGTTAGGGGCCTCGGCGGTGATGGTGATGTCGTGCGGATGCGATTCCTTCAGCCCGGCCGAGGTGATCCTGACCAGCTTCGCTTCCTGCAGCCGGGAGATGGTTCTTGAACCGGTGTAGCCCATGGCTGCTCGCAGCCCACCGACCAGCTGATGGGTGACGTCGGCGAGCCGGCCCCGGTAGGGCACCCGTCCTTCGATGCCCTCCGGCACCAGCTTGTCGTCCGACAGGACGTCGTCCTGCCCGTAGCGACCACGCGAATAGCCGACTGGTCCGCGAGTAGCGTCCCGCGATTGCATCGCACCCAGCGATCCCATGCCGCGGTAGGTCTTGTACTGCTTCCCGGCCACGAAGATGGTCTCGCCCGGCGACTCCTCGACGCCCGCCAACAGCGACCCGAGCATCACGGTGTCCGCGCCGACGGCGATCGCCTTGGCGATGTCACCGGAAAACTGCAGACCGCCGTCGCCGATCACCGGGACCCCGGCAGGCCGGCAGGCTTTGACCGCTTCATGGATCGCCGTCACCTGCGGCACACCGATGCCGGCTACTACCCTTGTGGTGCAGATGGATCCAGGCCCGACGCCCACCTTCACCGCGTCTGCGCCCGCATCGACCAGAGCCTGTGCACCAGCCCTCGTCGCCACATTTCCGCCGACGATGTCGACGGTCGCCCCGACGTCATGCTGCAATCGGGCAACCATGTTCGACACCGCCCTTGAGTGCCCGTGTGCCGTGTCGACCACCAGCACATCGACGCCGGCATCCACCAAACCCATCGCCCTTGCGTAGGCGGCGTCGCCGACGCTGACGGCGGCCGCGACCAGCAGCCGCCCGTTCGCATCCTTGGTGGCGTAAGGGTATTGCTCGGTTTTGACGTAGTCCTTGACGGTGATCAAACCGCGGAGCCTGCCGTCCGCGTCCATCAGCGGCAGCTTCTCGATCTTGTGCTTGCGTAGCAGACCCAGCGCCGCCTCCCCTGACACTCCGACCGGCGCCGTCACCAGCGGCATTGGTGTCATCACCTCGCGAACGGGCCGGGACATGTCGGTTTCGAAACGCATGTCCCTGTTGGTGATGATGCCCAGTAGGTGACCGCCGCCGTCGGTGACGGGCACACCGGATATCCGGAACCTGGCGCACAATGCGTCGGCCTCGGCCAGCGTGGCGTCCGGCCGGCAGGTGATCGGATTCGTCACCATTCCGGCTTCGGACCGTTTGACGATCTCGATCTGGGCGGCCTGCGCCTCCGGCGGCATGTTGTAGTGCAGCACGCCGATGCCGCCCTGCCTGGCCATCGCCACCGCCATCCGTGCCTCGGTGACGGTGTCCATGGCGCTGGACACCAGCGGGATGCGGAGCGAGATGTTGCGGGTTAGTCGGGCGGTGGTGTCGGCTTCGCCGGGGACCAGATCGGAGGCGTCCGGCAGCAACAGCACGTCGTCGTAGGTGAGGCCGATCAACGAGAACTTGTCATCGGCGGTGCCGGGCCCGGCATCCTGGGCGATCCGGGCGTCCGGCTGACCGGCGAATCCAGATAGGCCGACGTCGGTGCCCGCAATCGGCGGTTGGCGGGTGTCGAGCTGCTCTTGGCTATCGACATGCTGGGCGGAACGGGTCATCGGCTGCCTTCCGTGCGGCGATAGCACCCATCGTAGTGCGCGCCAATCCGCCGTCCTGATCCGGTTGAATCACCCGGGAATGCCCGCCCAGAGGCTGTAGATCGTCGTCGCTGCGACCGGCCGGGCAGGTACAGAGTCGGTCACGGGCCCGTCAGCGCGGGCTCCGTCGACGCGGGCTCCGTCGACGCGGGCCAAGTCGACGCGGGCCAAGTCGCGGCCAGGCGAGCCGAGATGGAATCGGTCGACGGCTGGACCGGCATCAACGAGCCACTCGAAGCAACCACCGTGGCGTACGGCGCGGTCTGGCTCGGCAGCGGAATCGACGGCACGGTCGGCAACGGAACCAGCGGTTGGGTACTCGACGGTTGAGCCAAGGTCGGGGTGGCCGCCATTGAGGCGGTAGTGGATGGAGCGGTGGTCGGCGAGTCGGAGGTCGCCGTCGCCGTCGTCGATGCGCTGGGAGTCGTGCTGGACGTAGGGGTTGCCGGCGCCGAGGACGGAACCGACGACGGCGCCGCTGACGT
>JALYXB010000203.1 GCA_030947305.1 Actinomycetota bacterium
CGGGTGTGATGGGGCAGGTGGGCACCCTGCTCGGCGACGCAGAGGTGAACATCCAGGCGGCTCAGTTATCCCAAGAAATTTCCGGTGAGGCAGCCATCATGGTGCTCAGGGTGGACTCGCCGCCGCCCGAGCTGATGGTAGCGATCGGTACAGCCGTCGGTGCGCGATCTATTCGGGCCATCGCCGCCGAATAGCCCCGATACAGCCAACCCGACTGCCATCGTCCCCGATTTTTGTTGCCCGAGGCGGCAAGTTCGGTGAACCCCTAGTCACCGCGACCCGCAGGCCCTAGGTTTGCGGTGCGGTATCCCGTCGCAGTTGGCCACGGGATCGGGGAGAAACGCACCCGGGCGATCCCCGGCGATGCGCACAACACGGCACGGGCGTCATGCCCGCTTGTCGAACGAAAGGAGTCGGTGTTCATGGCATTGGCGAGAAGGTCGGCAGCCAGCAGATGGGGAGTGGCGGTGATCGCCGCGACGCTCGTCACCGGGTTTGTGGCCGCGATACCCACAGCCTCGGCAACCCCCAGTGACAACGGCTACTCGCCGGCAGTGCCTGGACCGGCGAAGGTCGGCTACTCGGCAATCAAGGCGGGCGCGAAGCTCGCCGGCGGTCTGGATCGCAGCAAGGCCGGCACCTATCAGGTGTTCGTACAGTTGGCCGGGGTCGGTGCTGCGGCCGAGTCCAAGGCGACGGCCCCGAAGGGCGCGGCGGCCGCCAAAGCGGCTGCCAGGTCCAAGCGGGCATCCATCGGTGCCTCGGCCAACGCCGTCACCAGCGCCGCCAAGAGCAAAGACTCAAATGTTCACCGGCTGTATACCACCGTGAACACGATTCCCGGTGTGGCCATGTCGGCAGATCTGACCGCGATCAAGGCCATTGCCGCCCGGTCGGACGTGGTCACGGTGACCCCGATCGTCCCGAAAACCATCGACAACGCCGGCGCCGCCCAGTTCACCAGGGTGCTGGACACCTGGCAGTCCGAGGGGCTGTTCGGTGACGGCGTCCGGGTAGGCATCATCGACACCGGCATCGACTACACCCACGCCGACTTCGGAGGGCCCGGAACCACAGCCGCCTATCAGGCAGCGCTGGCCACCGACACCGGTCCGTGGACCCACACGGCCAAGGTCGTCGGTGGCACCGACTTTGTGGGTGACTCCTACAACGCCGGCGCGTCGACGGTGGCCGGCCGGACACCGCATCCGGACCCGAACCCGCTGGACTGCAACTCGCACGGCACCCACGTTGCCGGCACCGTCGCCGGCTTCGGCGAGAACGCCAACGGCAGCACCTTCACCGGCGACTACTCCGCGCTTTCCAGCAGCAGCCTTTACAACATGAAGATCGGTCCCGGGATGGCCCCGGACGCCTCGCTGTACGCGCTACGGGTCTTCGGGTGCTCCGGCTCGACCGATGTGGTCGGCCAGGCCCTCGATTGGGCCCTTGACCCCAATGGTGACGGCGACTTCTCCGATCATCTGGACATCATCAACCTGTCCCTCGGCAGCGACTTCGGCACCGAGGACGACCCGGAGAACGCCATGATCAACGTGCTCGCCGAGAACGGTGTGCTGCCGGTCATCGCGATGGGCAACGGCGGCGACGTCACCGACGTCGGCGGCACCCCGGGCAATGCAACGCGATCGCTGGCAGTCGCCTCGGTCGTTGACCCTTTCCAACTGCGTGACGGCATCAAGGTCGACGCCCCGGCCGCTCTCGCGGGCATCTACGCCGGCCAGAACTCGGTGGCCTACGACTGGGCCAACAAGCCACCGGTGAGCGGCGCCGTCGCCGCCATCCCCGGCTCCAACGCCGACGGTTGCCAACCGCTGACGGTCGGCGATGCCGCCCGAGTCAAGGGCAAAGTGGCCTGGCTGGAGTGGGACGACAACGACACCACCAGGCGCTGTGGTTCGGTCGCCAGGTCCGGCAACGTGGCAGCGGCCGGCGCAATCGGTGCGATCTTCACCTCGCAGCTGGACGCTTTCAATGCCGGCATCACCGGTTCGAAGACCATCCCGGTGTTCCAGCTCGGCGCCAAGGAGACCAACAAGCTGCGTCCGGCACTGGACGCCGGCACGCTGAAGGTGACCTTCGACGGGTCGCTGGCGGCATCGATCAAGGACGTCAGCCCGTCGATCGGCGACACCATCAGCTCGTTCTCCTCCCGCGGCACCCACGGCGCCATCAACCCGGTGAAGCCGGACGTCGCTGCCCCAGGGAGCACCATCGCCTCGGCCGGGATGGGCAGCGGCGACGGCGTGCTGATCGACTCGGGTACTTCGATGGCGACTCCGCACACCGTCGGCATTGCGGCGCTGGTCCTGCAGAAGCACCCGGCCTGGACGCCGGAGCAGGTGAAGGCAGCGGTGATGAACACCGCCGACCATGATGTGTACACCGGGGCGAACCACACCGGTCATCGGTACGGTCCGGCTCGGGTCGGCGCCGGACGGGTCGACGCGCTGGATGCGACGACCACCAACGTCATCGCCTACAGCAGCAACACCCCCGGCGGCGTGTCGGCGAGTTTCGGCGTGGTGCACGTTCCGGCCAACCGGCGAACGGTGACCAAGACCCAGACGATCAAGGTACAGAACACGGCGCGGACCGGCGCCAACTACAAGATCAGCTATGACGGAGTGGTCAACAGCCCAGGCATCGCCTACACGGTGTCGCCGAAGTCGGTGTACCTGCCGCCGACCGGCACCGCCAAGGTGACGGTGACCATGACGATCACTGTCAAGGACCTCGACCACACCATCGACCCGACAATGTCGGTGACGACGGTCAACCCGTTGACCGGTCTGGACGAGCCGCGCCAGTTCGAGACCGATTCCTCCGGGCGGGTGCTGTTGACGACCACCGGAAGGCCGGCCCTGCGGGTGCCGGTGTTCGGCGTTGCCAAGCCGTACTCGGTCACCAGGGCTACCAAGGGCAGTTACAAGGGAAGGCCGGCCCTGCTGTATCACGGAACCGGAATCAAGGGTGGCTACACCTCGCTGACCTCGGTGCTGACCCTCGGCGCCCAGAGTGGCAAGCTGCCGGCCTGTAGTTCCAAGGTCGTCAGCGGATGCGTCTCCGACCGGTCCGAACGTTCGGGCGACATCCGCAGCATCGGCGTCGGGTCAGTCCGTGGACCGACCAGCTACGCAGACGGCTACCTCTATTTCGGGATCAACACCTACGCAGACTGGGCGAGCATCGGTCACTCGATCCTCCCGTATGTCGACTTCGACGTGAACAATGACGGACAGCCGGACTACGAGGTGTACGCGCAGTTCCTGAATACCAGCGCAACCCAGAGCACGGATCTACTGGAAGCGGTTCTCGTTGACCTGCACTCCGGCAACGCGATCAGCGTGTCGCCGGTAAACTTCAACTACGGGGACGTGGAGACAGGAGCGTTCGACAGCGACACCATTTTGCTGCCGGTCGACCCAGCCGCCATCGGTATTGCGTCGACCACCAAGTCGTTCCCCATCAACTACGTCGCCGGGACGTTCAGCACCTTCTCGGGCTCCGACATAGACGATGTCCGGGGAGCGAAGTTCGACGCCACCAACCCGACGATCTCGGTGGGCGAGCCGCTGTACATCGACGCCGGCAAGACGGCGATCCCGTACACGCTCGCCGCCAAGGCGCCGAAGGGCACGAAGGCAATGGTGGTTCATTTGAACGGCAAGCCCGGCAAGAGAGTCGACCTGGTCAGGGTGAACTGACCGCTCGGCAGCAGCTCCGACGGTCGGCGGCCCGGCAGGATTCCTGCCGGGCCATCGGCTGTCCCAGGAGTTGATACGGCTACGCTTGGGCGGCCGAGGACTGGGCCGTCCGGGTCCGATCAGCTGCCGAGGATCGAGATGTCGGATCGGATCAGCCCTCGTCCGTTCGGTGAAGTCGGGCCAGGTTCTGTTGCGGCGGAAGAGATGTGGCGAAAACATGAAGCTCGCAGTCATTCCGGGAGACGGCATCGGACCCGAGGTGGTCGCCGAAGGCCTGAAGGTACTCGGCGGGGTGGTACCGGACATCGAGGCAGATACCTACGACCTTGGTGCGAGCCGATGGCACCGAACGGGCGAGCTACTGCCCGACTCGGTGTTGCGCGAGCTGCGGGAGCACGACGCGATCCTGTTGGGCGCGGTGGGCGATCCCACCGTGCCATCGGGAATCCTGGAACGCGGGCTGCTGCTGCGCATCCGGTTCGAGCTTGATCATCACGTCAACCTGCGCCCGGCCAGACTCTATCCGGGCGTGCCGGGGCCGCTGTCCGGCGACAAGGCCGTCGATCTGGTGGTGCTGCGCGAAGGTACCGAAGGGCCGTACGCAGGCAACGGCGGGCTGCTGCGTAAGGACACCCCGCAGGAGATTGCCACCGAGGTCTCTCTGAACACCTACTTCGGTGTCGAGCGCGTCGTCAGGGACGCCTTCCGCCGGGCCGCCGACCGCCCTCGCAAGCACCTGACGCTGGTGCACAAGACCAATGTGTTGGTGCACGCCGGGCAACTGTGGAGCAGGGTGGTCGAGGAGATCTCGATGGAATACCCGGATGTCACGGTCGCCTACTCGCACATGGACGCGGCGATGATCCATCTGGTCACCGATCCGGCCAGGTTCGACGTGGTGGTGACCGACAACCTTTTCGGTGACATCTTTACCGACCTGGCGGCTGCTGTTTCCGGTGGCATCGGATTGGCGGCCTCCGGCAATCTCGATGTCTCAAGGGCAAACCCGAGCATGTTCGAGCCGGTACACGGCTCTGCCCCCGACATCGTCGGCACCGGTGCGGCCGATCCGACGGCAGCCGTGTTGAGCGTCGCGCTGCTGCTCGACCACGTCGGGATGTCCGATGCCGCCCGCCGGGTCGAGGCGGCGGTGGCCTTCGATCTGGCCACCCGGCAGCCGGGGTCTCCCGGTCGGACAACGGCGATCGGCGATCGGCTCGCCGCGCTGGCATCGAGCTGAGGCGGCCCCCGATGGCACCACCGAGCCAAGCTGAAAGGGTGCTGTCGCCGCTCGGCGATGCCTTCCACCTGTTCGACACCACGCTGCGGGACGGCGCTCAGCGCGAAGGCATCAGCTACTCGGTCGCCGACAAGCTGGCGGTGGCCACCCTGCTGGACGAACTCGGTGTCGGATTCATCGAGGGCGGCTGGCCTGGCGCCATGCCCAAGGACACCGACTTCTTCGCCAGGGCCGCGGCCGGCGAATTGACCTTGGGCACCGCCCAGCTGGTCGCGTTCGGCTCCACCAGGCGTGCGGGCGTGAAGGTCGGCGACGACGCCCAGGTGACGGCGTTGTTGGATTCGGGGGCACCGGTCGTCACCCTGGTGGCGAAATCCGATGTGCGCCATGTGGAACGGGCGCTGCGGGCCAGCCTTGAGGAGAACCTCGCGATGGTGCACGACACCGTCGCGCTGTTGGTGGCGGAAGGCCGGCGGGTCTTCCTGGATTGTGAGCATTTCTTCGACGGCTACGCGGTGGACTCCGACTACGGGTTACGAGTGGCCGAATCCGCGGTGAGCGCCGGTGCCGACGTGGTGGTGCTGTGCGACACAAACGGTGGCCAGCTGCCGGGCCAGCTCGGGACAACCGTGGCGGAAGTGCTGCAGCGCACCGGTTTTCGCATCGGTATCCACTGTCAGGACGACACCGGGTGTGCCGTTGCCAATACCATCGCCGCCGTACAAGCCGGCGCCACCCATGCCCAGTGCACCGCGAACGGCTATGGCGAGCGGGCCGGCAACGCCGATCTGTTCGCGGTCCTGGGCAGCCTGGTCACCAAACTGCAGCTGCCGGTGGTGCCGGAGGGCAGGCTGGTGGAGATGGTGCGGGTTTCGCACGCCATCGCGGAGTTGGCCAACATCGCGCCGGATGCCCATCAGGCCTACGTGGGTGCGTCAGCGTTCTCCCACAAGGCTGGGCTGCACGCCTCGGCGATCAAGGTCGACCCCGAGCTGTACAACCATCTCGATCCTGAGGTCGTCGGCAACGACATGCACATCTTGATCACCGAGATGGCCGGCCGGGCATCGGTCGAGCTGAAGGCGCGCGAGCTGGGCATCAATGTGTCGGAGCAGCCGGACGTCGTCTCGCGAGTCGTCGAACAGGTGAAAGCGCGCGAGGCACAAGGGTTCTCCTACGAAGCAGCCGATGCCTCCTTCGAACTGCTGCTGCGGGAGGAACTGGTGCGCGAGTCCGGCAACGTCACGGTGCTGCCGTTCCGCCTTGAGTCCTACCGGGTGATCGTGGAGAACCCGCTGCACGCGACCAAGGACTGGGTGTCCAGCGAGGCAACAGTCAAGGTCCATGTCGGTGACCGGCGGGTGATCGCCA
This sequence comes from Actinomycetota bacterium, assembly GCA_030947305.1. Lineage (GTDB taxonomy): Bacteria > Actinomycetota > Actinomycetes > Mycobacteriales > Nakamurellaceae > Nakamurella. The sequence continues at coordinate 6,340 of JALYXB010000203.1, forward strand.
CCGCGGAGGGCAACGGCCCGGTCAATGCTCTCGACACCGCGCTGCGCACCGCGTTGGAGGGGGAGTTCGACATCCTCAGCGACGTCGAGCTGACCGACTACAAGGTGCGCATCCTGGCCGGTGATGCCGGAACAGACTCGGTGACCAGGGTTTTGGTGAGCTCAACGGACGGCCGGCGAGAATGGACCACCGTCGGTGTGCACGCCAACGTCGTCGAGGCATCCTGGCAGGCGCTGGTCGACTCGCTGATCTATGCACTCGGACGTGCCGTCAAGACCAAGCGAGGGCCCCAGTGAGCTGGTGGCCGTGCGTGCGGCACCGACCGAACTGAAATCCTTCTATCAGGGTGGAGATCCCATGCGGTTGGCCAGAATTGCTCATCCCGACAACGTGGTGGCCTTCGTCAGTGTCGACGGCGACCCGGCCGACGGTGCGCAGGCACGGGAAATCCTGGCGCACCCGTTCGGGACGCCGGAGTACAGCGGGCGGTCGTGGCCATTGTCCGAGACCCGTTTGCTGGCACCGATCCTGCCCTCCAAGGTGGTGGCCTTCGGACGTACGTACGCCGACCACGCCGCAGAGCTGGGCAACGCCGTGCCGGACGAGCCGTTGTGCTTCCTGAAGCCCTCGACGTCGGTCGTCGGTCCAGGGGCCAAGATCGTGCTTCCACCGCAGAGCAAGCAGGTGAGCTTCGAGGGCGAGTTGGCGGTGGTGATCGGCCGGCCGTGCAAGGACGTGGCAGCCGACAATGTGGCATCGGTGATCCTCGGCTACACCGTCGCCAACGACGTGACGGCAAGGGACCTGCAGAAGACGGACGGACAATGGGCAAGGGCCAAGGGCTTCGACAGTTTCTGCCCGCTGGGACCGTGGATCGAAACCGAGCTGGATCCCTTCGGGCTGTCCATCAGGACAGAGGTCGACGGTGAGGTGAAGCAGGACGGCAGCACCTCGGACCTGCTCTTCACGATCGGTGAGCTGATCGAATGGATCTCGGCGGCGATGACGCTGCTCCCCGGCGATGTGATCCTCACCGGAACGCCGGAAGGCGTAGGGCTGCTGCAGGCGGGCCAGACGGTGACGATCGAGATCGAGGGCATCGGCACGCTGAGCAATCCGGTCGCCGGCTGAGCCGGCAATTCAACCGGGGCGGGCTGAGCCGGCAATAGATCCGGCCGGCCGGACCAGCAATTCAAATGCGGCCGGCTGAGCCGAATTGGGAAGTCGTTCGCTCGGCCTGTAACATCGTTTCTCGGTGCTCGAGCAGCTCAGAGCCCTTGGGGTATGGTGTAATTGGCAACACAGCTGATTCTGGTTCAGCCATTCTAGGTTCGAGTCCTAGTACCCCAGCGATTCCCTCAGCCCGTAGCGTCGTCGCCCAAGACGAGCTGTGCCGAAGTGGATCGGGTAGCATCAGCATCGTTCGGGCCCCCGTCGTCTAGCGGCCTAGGACGCCGCCCTCTCACGGCGGTAGCGAGGGTTCGAATCCCTTCGGGGGTACCAGGCAGGCTCCGGCCGTCTCAGGACGGCCGGAGCCTTTGTCGTTTCCGTCGTATCGCAACTGCCCCGACGTTCCGCGTCGTCACAGCCGGGCGGTGAGTGCCTCCGATGCCTGCACCAGGTCGCCGGCCCAGCGCGCTCCTGGCCGCCTGCCGATCCGGTCGATCGGGCCGGACACCGAGACGGCGGCAATCACCGTCCCCGACTTGTCCCGCACCGGGGCCGACACCGACGCCACTCCCGGCTCCCGTTCAGCGACCGACTGGGCCCAGCCTCGCCTGCGCACCTCGGCCAGCATCCTGTCGGTGATCCTGTCGGCTGCCAGCATCGCCCGTTGCAGAGTGGGGTCCCCCCAGGCGCCCAGCACCTTCGCGGCCGAGCCGGCGGTCATCGGCAATCTGGCGCCGAGCGGGACGGTGTCGCGCAGGCCCGCAGCCGGCTCGGAGACGGCAATGCAGACCCTGGCCATGCCATCCGCCCGGTAGACCTGGACGCTCTCTCCTGTGCGATCTCGCAGCCGCGGCAACACCTCGGCGGCCGCCGCGATCAGCGGATCGGGAGCGCCGGCGGCCAGCACCGCCAGCATCTGCCCCGGCCGCCATCGCCCTTGGTCGTCACGCGAGAGCAAACCGTGTGCCTCCAGCCCGACGGCCAGCCGATGAGCGGTCGCCCTCGGCAGCCCGGTAGCGGTACACAGATCTGCCAGTCCGATGGGCGATGCCACCGTCGCTCGCAGAACATGAACGGCTTTGTCGAGAACTCCGATGCCGCTAGACTGTCCCATCTAGCGATACTAGATTCCCGAATCCTGGGATGTCTACAGCGATGTCTACCGGTGGAGGTCCTGCCATGGGACGCACGATGGCGGAAAAAGTCTGGGACGCGCACGTGGTGCGACGGGTAGCGGACGAACCAGACCTGCTGTACATCGATCTACATCTGATTCACGAAGTCACCAGCCCGCAGGCCTTCGAGGGCTTGCGGGATACCGGCCGAGTCGTCCGCCGGCCCGAGCTGACGGTGGCCACCGAGGATCACAACGTCCCCACCATCGGTATCAACCTGCCGATCGCCGACGAGGTCTCCCGCACCCAGGTGGAGAAGCTGCGCAGCAATTGCGCCGAGTTCGGCGTCCGGCTGTACCCGATGGGTGACGCAGAGCAGGGCATCGTGCATGTGATCGGGCCCCAGCTCGGACTCACCCAGCCGGGGATGACGATCGTCTGCGGCGACTCGCACACCTCGACCCATGGTGCTTTCGGTGCGCTGGCCTTCGGTATCGGCACCAGCGAGGTCGAGCATGTGCTGGCTACCCAGACGTTGCCGCTCAGACCGTTCAAGACGATGGCGATCACCGTCGAGGGCGGGCTACCGGACGCAGTGACGGCCAAGGACGTCATCCTCGCGGTCATCGCCAAGATCGGTACCGGCGGGGGCCAGGGATATGTGTTGGAGTACCGGGGATCCGCGATCCGCGCGCTGTCGATGGAATCCAGGATGACCATTGCCAACATGAGTATCGAGGCGGGCGCGAGGGCGGGAATGATCGCGCCGGACACCGTCACCTTCGACTACGTCAAAGGCCGGCCGCACGCGCCTGCAGGTGCCGAATGGGACCAGGCGGTCGAGTACTGGTCGTCCTTGACTACCGACTCCGATGCTGTCTTCGATGACGAGGTCCTGATCGACGCCGGCTCCCTGTCGCCCTACGTCACCTGGGGCACCAACCCAGGCCAGGGCCTGCCGCTCACCGCTTCGGTGCCCGACCCGGAGCTGATGATCGACGAACTGGAGCGGACGGCAGCCGAGAAAGCGCTCGAGTACATGAATCTCACGGCCGGCACCCCGCTCAAGCAGATCCACGTCGACACCGTCTTTCTCGGTTCGTGCACCAACGGTCGGATCGAGGATCTGCGGGCCGCCGCCGGCATCATCGGCGGCCGCCAGGTGGCAGACGGAGTCCGAATGCTGGTGGTACCCGGTTCGATGCGGGTCAAGTTGCAGGCCGAGGCCGAGGGGCTGGACAAGGTATTTACCGCTGCCGGAGCGGAATGGCGCAGCGCCGGTTGTTCGATGTGCCTGGGGATGAATCCCGACCAGCTGGCGCCCGGCGAGCGCAGCGCATCGACATCCAACCGAAACTTCGAGGGCCGGCAGGGCAAAGGCGGTCGGACACATCTGGTTTCGCCTCAGGTGGCGGCAGCCACGGCAGTACGCGGAACACTCAGCGCGCCGGCCGACCTGACGGACGATCCGGCAATGGCCACGGTGTGATGAGCCGGTGTGATCGGCCGGTGTGATTAGCCAGTGTGATCAGTCAGTGTTCTCAGTCAAAGCGTGACCGGGCCAGGCCCTGGCGGACAGGAGAATTGACCATGGATGCATTCACCATTCACACCGGAGTCGGAATCCCGCTCCGGCGCAGCAATGTCGACACCGATCAGATCATTCCGGCCGTCTACTTGAAGCGGATCACCAGGACGGGATTTCAAGACGGCCTGTTCGCCGCCTGGCGCTCGGACCCGTCGTTCGTCCTGAACCACCCAGTTTTCGCCGGCGGCTCCGTGTTGGTGGCCGGATCCGACTTCGGTACGGGATCCTCGCGCGAGCACGCGGTCTGGGCATTGATGGATTACGGCATCCGGGTGGTGATCTCGTCCCGGTTCGCAGACATCTTCCGCGGAAACGCAGGCAAGGGCGGCCTTCTCGCCGCCGAGGTGACCCAAGACGATGTCGAGCTGATCTGGAAGGTGCTGGAGGACGCCCCCGGCACCGAGGTGACGGTCGACCTGAATGCGCAAACGGTGTCCGCCGGGTCGCTGACAGTGCCGTTCCGGATCGATTCCTACACTCGCTGGCGGCTGCTGGAGGGTCTCGACGACATCTCGCTGACCTTGCGGCACGCCGATGTGATCACAGATTTCGAATCACATCGGCCATCTTTTTTGCCGGTCGCCAACACCGGCTGACCGAGCTGTCGGCGGGACCGCGCGGCTACTGCCGGTGAGTCGGTGCCGACGCCCATCACCACCGCGGTCTATCGCCATTGCTGTTATCCAGCAAGGGTTTCTGGCGTTGCTGCTACCGCTGCGAGCCGGTCGGGCCAGCGTGGCCGAGCAGGAAAAACCGGGTCCGATGTCGGTGATTTCCGGGCCGGGAATGGCCGAGATCGGTTGGAACGCTTGGACTTGCGCCGCGTGGCGTGTTGGCATTGCCGCAGCTCCGCGCCTACCGTGTCCCCCAGTCGGCCTAACGAACTGGCCGTAAAGCGTCCTGGGAGGGACACAATGAATAAGACTGACCTGACCAACAAACTCGCCGATCGCCTCGACGGGAACAAGAAGGCAGCCGCCGACGCGGTCGAGGGCTTCATCGACATCGTGGTGCGCGAGGTGCACGGCGGTGGCAGTGTCTCGATCTCGGGCTTCGGTGTCTTCGAAAAGCGCGCTCGCGCAGCCCGAACCGCGCGTAACCCGCGCACCGGAGAAGCGGTACGCGTCAAGCGCACCACCGTCCCAGCGTTCCGTCCAGGAAAGCATTTCAAGGATGTTCTCGCCGGCGACGTGAAGCTGTCACGAGCGACCACACCGGCTCGCGCCGCTGCCAGGCCCGCTGTCACCAGGGCGGCCGGTGCCAAGCCGGCAGCTACCAGGGCACGTGCGACGGCCAAGCCCGCCGCTACCAGGACTGCCGCGGTTAAGCCGGCAACTGCCAGGGCCGCTGCCAAGCCAGCGACCGCAAGGACGGCCGCTAAGCCTGCTGCCACAAGGACTCGCACCGCTGCGGCTCGGCCGGCAGCCGCCACCTCGACGACCCGTCCGGCTGTCACCAGGACCCGGGCCGCTGCCGCCAAGCCGGCCGCCAAGCCGGCCGCCAGGGCTGCCGGCAAGACTGCGGCCAAGCCGGCAGCAAGTAAGCCAGCGGTCAAGGCCGCCGCGCAGCCGACGGTGAAGGCTGCTGCCAAGAAGGTGCCGGCCAAGAAGGCTGCGACCCAGTCGACGGTGAAGGCCTCTGCCAAGAAGGCGACGGCCAAGAAGGCTGCCAAGAAGAAGTGAGCTGACAGGCGGATTCCACCTCCGCCAAAAGCCCGGCACCAACCAGGTGCCGGGCCTTTGCTTCTCGGCTGGAGGTTCGGCTGAGCCGTGCTAGAGGCTGGGCGCCGGGTAGGAATCGGCCTGCACGAACCGATTCCCGTCGAACGACAACACCCAATAGGCGGCCTTCGGTGTGCTGACTTCCGGCAGGGTGATGTCCGACCGGCTCGCCAACGACTTGACCACCCCTGGGATCACGCCGCCTTGACTGCAGGCCACGACGCAGCCGAGACCGTCCGCCAGCTCCGCCAGCTCGGCCAGCCTGCTACGGGCCGCTGCCGGGTCGTCCCGGTAGATCTCCTCGCCCAGCAGCGGTTCGCGTTCCACCGACAGTCCCAGCGCCTTGGCCAGCGGCTGCACAGTCTGCCGACACCGGGTGACCGGAGCGCTGAGGATCCTGACCGGCGCGAACGGCTGCAACAGCTTCTGCAAGGCCTGAGCCTGCTTGCGGCCCTTTCCATCCAGCGGGCGGCGTTCGTCGTCGCCCTCGAACGATTCTCGGTGCCCCGCCTTGGCATGGCGGACCAGTACCACCGACCGCAGATCAGCAGGCTGGACCGTGAAGGTCTCCAGCACGGCGCGATCGAAGTCGTAGGTCATTTTGTCGTGGGCGTGCTCGGGCGAGAGCCATTCCAGCTTGTCCACCTCCTTGTTCGGCCGGAATCCGCCCGCCAGCCGACGGGCCGAGAAATACTGCACCGTCTTGGGTCCGGCCTGCACCTCGTAGGAGACGCTGGTCAACGCCCGGCCGATGGCTGCCGGGAATCCGGTCTCCTCAGCGACCTCCCTGGCCGCCGTCTGCGGTGCAGATTCGGCGCCGTCCGCCTTGCCCTTGGGCAACGACCAGTCGTGATAGCGCGGCCGGTGCACCAAGGCAATCCTGGCCCCGAAACGCTGTGACGGCTTCCACATCAGCGCCCCGGCGGCTCGCACCTGCGCCTGCGCCTCACTCGCCACCGACGCTCCCACCGCGCAGCAGCCGCTCCTGGATGTCTTCGCCGGCACGGAACGTCCAGCCGTCCGGCCCGAGCAGCCAGCAGGCGACAGTGTCGGTGGTCAGCAGGTCGAGCAGCCGTCGCAGCGGCCGGGTGGTGGAAGGGTCGGTCAGCCGAACCAGGGCCTCCACCCGCCGATCCAGGTTGCGGTGCATCATGTCTGCGCTGCCGATCCAGTACTCGGGATCGCCGCCGCCACCGAAGTAGAACACCCTGGAATGCTCGAGGAATCGACCGACGATCGACCGGACGGTGATGTTCTCGCTCAGGCCTGGCACACCGGCCCGCAGCGCGCAGATACCGCGGACCGTCAGATCGACGTGAACGCCGGACCTGGCCGCGCGGTACAGCGCGTCGATCACCTCTTCGTCGACGATCGAGTTCATCTTCAACTGGATGGCACCGCCGCGGCCGGCCAGCTGATGTGCGGTCTCGGCGTCGATCCGGTCGACGATGCCCGATCGAACGGAATGCGGGGCCACCAACAAATTTCGGAACTCGGTCTGCCGGGAGTAACCGGTGAGCACGTTGAACAAGTCGGTCAGATCCGCGCCGATCAGCGGGTCGGCGGAGAGCAATCCGAAATCTTCATAGATGCGGGCGGTCTTCTGGTTGTAGTTCCCGGTACCGACGTGGCAGTAGCGGCGAATCGTCGAACCCTCCTGCCGCACCACCAGGGCCACCTTGCAGTGCGTCTTGAGTCCGACGAGGCCGTACACGACGTGGACCCCTGCCCGCTCAAGGGCTTTGGCCCAGATGATGTTCGCCTGCTCGTCGAACCTGGCCTTGATCTCCACCAGAGCGACAACCTGTTTGCCGGCCGCCGCTGCCTGGATCAACGCATCGACGATCGGTGAGTCGCCTGAGGTGCGGTACAGGGTCAATTTGATGGCCAGCACGTTGGGGTCTGCCGCCGCCTGCTCGGTGAACCGCTGCACTGTGGTGGCGAACGACTCATAGGGATGGTGCAGCAGCACATCTCCGTCACGCAGCCTGGCGAAGACACTCTTCGGAGTCTCGCCTTCGACGAAGGCCGGATTCGTCGCGGGAACGAAAGGTCGGTCCTTCAGATCCGGTCGGTCAAGGCCGTGCATCTGCCACAGGCTGGACAGGTCCAGCAGCCCGCGCACCTCGACGGCGTCGGTCGGGTCGACGTCGAGTTCGGAGATCAGCAAATCGAGAATGCGTCTGCTGCTGGTATCGGTGATCTCCAATCGGACAGGAGGCCCGAATCGCCGCCGTGCAAGCTCCCGCTCCAATGCCTGCAGCAGATCCTCGTCCCGGTCTTCCTCTACCTCCAGGTCGGCATTGCGGGTGACCCGGAAGGTCTGGTGCTCAACGACTTCCATTCCGGGGAACAGCTCACCGAGATGAGCCGACAGCAACTCCTCCAGCGGCAGGTAGTCGTCCACCCCTGGCCGAACCCTGACGAACCGATCGACGTTGTTGGGGACCTTGACCCTGGCGAACCTCTCCAGTGCCGAGTCCGGGTCCCTGACGATCACCGCCATGTTCAGGCTTAGCCCCGAAATGTATGGGAACGGATGCGCCGGATCGACGGCCAGCGGCGTGAGGACCGGAAAGATCTGATGGGTGAAGTAGTCGGCCAACCGATCCTTGTCGTGGCTATCGGCGATCTCGTTCCAGTGGACGATGTTGATACCGGCGGCCGCGAGTTCGGGCAGCACGTCCTCGACGAAGCACCGACCCTGTCGTTCCACCAATTCCTGGGTGCGTTCGGAGATCAGCTTGAGTTGCTCCCCGGCCGTCAGCCCGTCGGCGCTGGCCACCGACAGGCCCATGTCCTTGCGGCGCTTCAGTCCGGCCACCCGCACCATGTAGAACTCGTCGAGGTTGGAGGCGAAGATGGCCAGGAACTTGGCCCGCTCCAACAGGGGTTCTTGCCGGTCCTCGGCCAGTGCCAGCACCCGCTCGTTGAAATCCAGCCAGCTCAGCTCACGGTTGTAGAACCGGTCGGCCGGCAGTTTTTCCGCCTCGGTTCTGGCCTTGTCGGTGTCCGCTGCCGAACCTGCCTTCGCGGTGTGGAAAGGCTCGACGACGGTTGTCTCACCGTTCTGCTCCCCGCCGTCATGTGTGCCCGAGTCCTGCGGTGTGCGGCTCGCCGCCGGTCGCGCGGGAGCGGGAATCGGCTCCGACTGTGGGTCGGGACTGTCTGTTTCGCTGGAGCGGTCGATGGCGGTCACCTCTGCATTGTCGCGTGCTTGGCTGCGGAACCGCCAGCGGACAATGGGTGACGATCTGCCGGCGATCACCTCAGCCGACGTCACCACTTACTGTTGATCGACCTGGCGCGCCGATGTGCCGACGGTCGGAAGGGAACCCAGTGGCTCGATTAAAGGCGTTGGAACACAGCAACGGCTGGATCTGGATGTGCGCAACAGTGATGTACCCGCTCACCCATATCCTCGGCCGGCGGCGGTACGAAGGGATCGACAAGCTCAACCGGCCCGGCCCGGTGCTGCTGGTGGCCAATCACATCTCCCACCTCGACCCTGTCTACGACGCGGTGATGGTGCACAAGGCCGGCCGGATCCCGCACATCCTTGCCAAGGCCGGCCTGTGGAAGGTCCCGGTCGTCGGCAAGGCACTGAGCGGGACGCACCAGATTCCGGTCGACAGGGGCGGAGCGGGGCAGTCGGCGGTGGAAGCCGCCCAGGGGTATCTGGCCGATGGCGGTTTGGTCTTGATCTACCCGGAGGGCACCGTCACCAGGGAGCCGAACTTCTGGCCGATGCGCCCGCGCCCCGGTGTGGCCGCGATGGCGTTGTCCGGCGATTACCGGGTGGTGCCGGTGGCGCACTGGGGCACGCAGCAGGTCTACAACTCCTATGCCGATGGTCGCAAGCTGCGGCTGTTCCCCCGCAAGGACATCAGGGTGGTGGTCGGTGAGGACATCGACCTGTCGGAGTATCGCGGAAAGGGATCGGATCCGCGGGCCATTCTCGAGGTGTCGGTGTTGATCATGCAGACGATCGCCGGGATGCTCGGCGAGATTCGCGGCCAGACTCCGCCGAAGCAGTTGTTCGACTGGAAGAAGGCGGAGCGAACCGGCGGCAAGGCCGATCGGGATGCCACCGAGGGCAAGAAGAAGCGGTGACGGAACCCCATCCCCTGCAACGGTTTACCGTGCTCGGGGCCGGCGCATGGGGGACCACCTACGCCAAGGTGCTCGCCGATGCCGGCCGAGAGGTGGTGCTGTGGGCACGCCGCGGCGCCGTCGCCCAGGAGATCAACAGGACCCGTCGCAATTCCTCATATCTCGGCGAGGTGCAACTGCCGGAGACGGTGACCGCGACCGACGATCTGGACGAATCGATGGACTGTGCCGATGCGGTGGCCCTCGCCGTTCCGAGCCAGACGCTGCGGGAAAACCTCACGGTGTTCAGAGACGTGCTGACGGCCGGCGTTCCCGTTGTCTCGCTGGCCAAGGGTGTCGAAATCGGTACCGGACTGCGAATGAGCGAGGTGATCAGTGCCGTTGGGCACGTGGCGGCCGAGCGGATCGTGGTTCTTTCGGGTCCGAATCTGGCGGCCGAGATCGCAGCCAGCCAACCCACGGCGACGGTGCTGGCCTGCACCGACCACGACACGGCCGTCGCGGTGCAGCTGGCGTCCGCGAGTGGCTATTTCCGGCCGTACACGATCACCGACGTGATCGGGGCCGAGATCGCCGGCACCACCAAGAACATCATCGCTCTTGCGACGGGTGTGGCTGAGGGGTTGGGGCTGGGGCTGAACACGGCCGCTTCGCTGATCACCAGGGGACTCAACGAGATGACCAGGCTCGGCGTGCAGCTCGGAGCGCAACCGGAGACATTCGCCGGCCTGGCTGGGCTGGGCGACCTGGTGGCGACCTGCTCGTCGCCGTTGTCCCGCAACCGCCGGCTCGGCGTTCAGCTGGGCAAGGGGCTGACGGTGGAGGATGCCCAGCAGCATTCCGGCGACCTGGCCGAGGGCGTCGTCAGCTGCCGGTCCACCCGCGATCTTGCGCACCGACATGGCATCGGCATGCCGATCACCGAGGCGGTTTACCAGCTTTGCCACCTGCACGCCCCGCCGGAACAGATGATCAGGGCGCTGATGGACAGGCCGCCAGGCCCGGAATGACAGCGGGTGAACCGGCTGTCGTCACCCGTAGGGTTGCGGCATGAATTCCGCCGACGACGAACTGCAGCCAACCGTCGCCGACGGTGTCCAGCAGCGGATCAGGGTCGCCGTCGTATTCGGCGGGCGCAGCGGCGAGCATTCGGTGTCCTGCCTGTCGGCGGCCAGCGTGTTGGCACACCTGGATCCGGAGCGGTTCGAGGTGGCCGCCATTGGCATCACGCCTGACGGCGGGTGGCGCAGTGTCGACGCCACCGGCCTGCGCGCGGTCGATGCCGGGCGTTTCCCCGAGGTGGCTGACGGTCCGACGCTGAGCCTGCGGATGGATGCCAACGCAACGGCGCTGGTGCCGACCGGCGACACATCGGCGACTACCGATGAAGCGGGCCTGGGGGTGGACGTGGTGTTCCCGCTGTTGCACGGCCCTATGGGCGAGGACGGCACGCTACAGGGGCTGCTCGAGCTCACCGGCCTGCCCTACGTCGGAGCGGGGGTGCTGGCCTCGGCGGTCGGGATGGACAAGGAGTTCACCAAGAAACTATTGGCGGCCGAGGGGCTTGCGGTCGGCAGTTACGCCGTGCTGCTGCCCGGCACCCAGACGCTCCCGTTGGCAGAGCGGCAGCGGCTTGGATTGCCGGTGTTCGTCAAACCAGCTCGTGCCGGCTCCTCGCTCGGCGTCAGCAGAGTGGACGACTGGGCGGATCTGGATGCCGCCATCCATGCGGCCAGGCAGGCAGATCCGAAGGTGCTAATCGAGGCTGCGGTGATGGGCAGGGAGATCGAATGCGGGGTGCTCGAGCATCCCGACGGCACCCTGCAGGCGTCACCGACGGCCGAGATCCACCTGGCCGGCGACCACGACTTCTACGACTTCGATGCCAAGTACGTCGACGACGTGGTGACCTTCGACATCCCGGCCAAGCTGCCGGACGAAGTGAACCAGCAGATCCAGGACATGGCGGTCGCGGCCTTCAGGGCACTCTCCGGGCAGGGCCTTGCCAGGGTCGACTTCTTCGTCGCCGAGTCCGGCGAGGTGGTGATCAACGAGGTCAACACCATGCCCGGCTTCACCCCGATCTCCATGTACCCCAAAGTGTTCGGGGTCGCCGGCATCAGCTATCCCGAGCTGCTGGACACACTGATCAGGACCGCCATCGCCCGCGGCACCGGACTGCGCTGACGCACGGCCGGGCTGCCGACTGCTACTTGTCGTCGGTGCGCAGCAGTGTTCCGTTGGAGCAGACCGGCCGCGCCGGCAGGATGCCGCTGATCACCGCGGACATCTGCTGGATCGCACCGGTGCCGGTGCCGTCCGGCAGGGTGATCGCGATGCGCACCGGCCGGTCGGCCGCCAGGTAGGTCGTCTGTCCCCGGTCGCTGAGCTGAAGCCACTGCACCCCCGCCTGACCGTTGGCGTTCGACACCTGAGTGAGCGCCGAGGCGCAGGTCAGCTCGGCGGGGGTGGGCAGCCCGCAGCGCAGCACGATCGCCGGATCGCCCCAGGCCGCGGTGCCGGCCGGATGTCCGACCAGTGGGCGCCTGTCCGACGTACCCAGCCTGTCCGGCAGCCCCGTCATCAGCTGCGTGCAGTATCTGCCGGCGGCGCCGGGCGCGTCCACGGTAGATACCGTGACGGGCCCGGTGGCGGCGGCCGGCTGCTGGTTCTTCCAGATCAGCCCGCCCACCACGACGGCGATGATCACCACGATCGGCAACGACAGCACACCGAGTAGCCGACCGCGGGAGATGCCGCCGGCCCGCTCAGCGGTCGGCGGATCGGCCGCCGGCCGGCGGGTAGTTCGCGGGGGTCGACCAGCCACTTACAGATGCACGACGGGGCAGGTGAGAGTGCGGGTGATGCCGTGCACTCCTTGCACCCGCGCGACTACCAGCTTGCCCAGTTCGTCGACGGAGTTCGCCTCTGCCCTGACGATCACGTCGTAGGGCCCGGTGACGTCCTCAGCGCTGGTGACGCCGGCGATTTCGGAGATGGCGGTCGCGACGGAGGCGGCCTGTCCGACCTCGGTCTGGATGAGAATAAAGGCCTGCACCACGATGTGCCCCTTTCCGTTCGACGGCCGGCGGGCCGTGTGCAGCTGCCGAGACTCCCCGGCACACCGAGCGTAGCCGTAGCCGCCCGTTCTCGGCCGCCGGGGACATACGCTGGGTCCGGCGATTGCCCGTCGCTGCCCGGCAATGCGCTTCGGTGCCCGCATTGCGCCTTTTAGTCCGGAGGAATCCCATCAACGCGAGCAGTTCGTCATCCCGCGGTTCCGCCGCCGGCAGCCAGACCGGCGAGCCGACGCTGGCCGGCACCGGGGAGTTCAACGTCATCGGTGCGGCGACGGCGGGCCACCGGCAGCCGGCGAGCACGGTGCTGGGGCCGGGCGACGATGCGGCCATCATCAGCACCCCCGGTGGCGCGGTGGTGGCCAGTGTCGACATGCTGGTCGACGGTGTGCACTTCCGCACCGACTGGGCTACCGGCGAGCAGATCGGCCGACGCGCCGCGCTCGCTTCGATGGCCGACATCGCCGCCATGGGCGCCACCCCGACCGCGCTGTTGGTCGCGCTGTCGGCGCCCGGTGCCACCCCGCTCGAGTTGGTAACCGCGATCGGCAACGGTGTGCATGCCGCCGCCGAAGAGGCAGGAGCCGGGGTGGTGGGCGGCGATCTCACCGCGTCCCCGGTGGTGACGGTGTCGGTGACCGCGTTGGGCGATCTGACGGCCGCCGGACCGGTGCTGAGGTCGGGAGCCAAGGCCGGCGACCTGCTGGCGATCAACGGTCGATTGGGTTGGGCCGCGGCAGGTCTGGCGGTGCTGAGCCGTGGGTTCAGGTCGCCGGCGGCCGCGGTGAACGCCTACCGGGTGCCAGAGCCGGCGCTGGCCCAGGGGCCGATCGCTGCCGCCTGCGGCGCCACCGCGATGATCGATGTGTCCGACGGCCTGCTGGCCGATCTCGGCCATATCGCCGATGCCTCCGGGGTGTCCATCGATGTGCGCAGCGCCACCCTCGAGGTACCCGCCAGGCTGGCCGAGGTGGCGTCGGCGCTCGGCCGCAGCGCCCAGCGTTGGATTCTCACCGGCGGGGACGACCACGCTCTGGCCGCCACCTTCCCTGCCGGCTCGACCCTGCCCCCCGGCTGGCTGCGCATCGGCCAGGTCGGCACCGGCAGTGGGGTGACAGTCGATGGTGATCCGTACGACGACGAGGCGGGCTGGGACCATTTCCGGGCCCCCGCCGGTCGCTGACAGCCCGACCTCATCGAGATGGAGGGACCGCCGTGCCGACATCGCTGTCCCGGGTGATAGATCCCGGCTGGGCAGCGGCGCTGGAGCCTGTGGCCGACCGGATCACCCAGATGGGGAAGTTTCTCCGCGAGGAAATCGCCGCCGGCCGCACCTATCTGCCAGCCGGCAAGAACGTCTTGCGGGCGTTCGTCAGGCCGATGGCCGACGTCAGGGTGTTGATCGTCGGGCAGGATCCGTACCCCAGCCCCGGCCACCCGATCGGGCTGTCCTTCGCCGTCGATGCTGACGTCCGGCCGCTGCCACGGTCGCTGGCCAACATTCACCGCGAACTGTCCGCCGATCTGGGCGTTCCCGCGCCGCTGAACGGTGATCTGACACCCTGGGCGGACGCCGGGGTGCTGTTGCTGAACCGAGTCCTGACGGTGACGCCAGGAGCGCCGGGATCGCATCGCGGCAAGGGCTGGGAGGCCGTCACCGATCAGGCCATCAGGGCGTTGGTCGATCGCGGCGGACCGCTGGTCGCTGTGCTGTGGGGAAGGGACGCCCAGACGCTGCGTCCGATGCTGGGACAGGTACCGGTGATCGCATCCGCGCATCCGTCACCGATGTCGGCCGACCGCGGCTTCTTCGGATCGCGACCGTTCTCCAGGACAAACGAGCTGCTGGAGAGCCAGGGCGCAGGGCCGATTGACTGGGTCTACTGACGCCTTTAGAGCAGGCCGGCGTCCCAGGCGATCATCGCGCCGGCGGCGCGATCAACGGCCGGGGTGGTGGGCGCCTGGTCCACCACGGTGCCGGCCATCCGAAGCAGCGGGACAATCAGCAGCGAGGCCACCGCGATGCCCATCCCGAGCCGAAGCGTCAGCAGCGGCTCGATCCCCAGCAGCTCCAGCAGCCGAACGTGCACGGTCTCCATCAATGGCGACGGCACCAGTACATATCGCTCGGCGCCCGGCGCGAACCGGTGAGCCAGCACGGCGGCCACCGCGCCGGGAATGTCGTCGACCAGCACCGGAACGCCGTGCAGCGCCGACTCCATCACGAACCCGGTGAGGGCAGCCAGGTCGGCGCCGCCGGCCACCCGCAGCAGGGTGGCGGCATCGGAACTGCCTGTCGTCAGCCGGTAGCGGGCATCGCGGACGGCGGCGACCCGGCGAATCCAGCCTTCGTCGCTGACGCCGGTGCCACGGCCGGTAGCGTCGACCGGCTCCATCCCGGTCAGGTACGAGGCAAGTGCGGCGGCCGAGGTGCCGGCCCCGACGCCGCACACCGCGCCGATCAACAGGTCTCTGCCGGCCGCGATATGAGCTGCTGCCTGGTCGCGTCCCAGCTGGATCGCCCTGGCCACCTCGTCGAGGGTGAGCGCATCCTGCTCGTCGATCGACCCGGATCCTGATCGGATCTTCGCCGACCGGACGCCCGGAATCTGCTCGTCGGTGTCGATGGCGACATCGACCACGTCGACCGGCACGCCCGCCTGCGCGGCCAACACGGCGGTGGGGCCGGTGCCGACCGCCAACTCGGCAGCCCGCCTGGCAGTGGCGGCCGGGAGGTCGGCCGTCAGCTGCTTGCCGGCGATGCCGTGGTCACCGGCGAACACCATCAACTGCGGCGACCTGGGAGCGATCGGAGGTTCGCTGCTGCGCCGCAAACCTGCCAGGGTGTCGATGATGGGCGCGAGATCGCCCAGGCAGCCTGGCGGTAGGTTGACGCGGCGGCTGGTACTCGCCGAAGCCGCCGCCTGGTCGGGCTTGGGTACGGCCATCGGGTCGCTGGTCACCGTTGCACGCTACCGTCGGACCCAGCCGGATCTGACGCAGCAGGAGTGGACATCCATGGAAGAGCCCTTGATCAGCGTGTATGAATGGCGGTACGCCGACGAGGCAGGCGTCACCGCCGACGGTCCTGCCATTGCCTTCGAATCGCAGGAGTTGGCCGAGCAGTGGCTTGCGGAGAACCACCAACAGCTGACCGATGACGGAGTGAGCGCCGTCAGCCTGTTCGATGGCACGGCGATCGTGTACGGACCGATGCCGGTGAGTTCCTGATCGCGGCGGGTTGTTAACGGCGGTTAACTTTTGGCACACTGGGGTCAGCGTCTCACCTTTGGAGCCCTTGGATGCCAGATTTCAGCGAGCCTGCGGAGTACGCCGAGATTCGGCAAGCCGTCCGCCAGATTTCCGAAAAGCACGGATTGCGCGAATATGCCGAGCGCGGCAAACACTCCGAACCGATGACCGAGCTGTGGCAGGAACTGGGCGAGGCCGGGTTCATCGGTATCAACGTGCCGGCAGAGTTCAGTGGCGGCGGGGCAGGAATGAGCGAGCTTGCGGTGGTCGCCGAGGGGTCGGCGTCTGTCGGTTGTCCGCTGTTGCTGTTGTTGGTGTCCAGCGCCATCTGCGTCGAGGTGCTGTCACGTCACGGATCGGCAGCGCAGCGGGCCGAATGGTTGACGAAGCTGGCCGACGGACAGGTCAAGATGGCATTCGCGATCACCGAGCCGGACGCCGGCAGCAATTCGCACAACATCACCACGACGGCGAAGCCGACCGACGACGGTAGCGGCGATTGGATCCTGTCCGGGCAGAAGTACTACATCTCCGGCGTGGACGAATCGGCTGCCGTACTCACTGTGGCCCGCACCGGCACCGACGAGAGAGGTCGCGCCCAGATCTCGCTGTTCATCGTGCCCACCGATGCCGCCGGCCTGGCGGCGAATCGGCTGCCGGTGGCCGCGCAGATCCCCGACAAGCAGTTCACCCTGTTCTACGACCAGGTACGGGTGCCGGCGACCGCATTGGTCGGCGAGGCGGGCAAAGGTTTTAAGCCGCTGTTCGACGGGTTGAACCCGGAACGCATTGCCACCGCAGCACTGTGCGTCGGCATCGGCAGGTTCGCCCTGGAGCAGGCAGCGGACTATGCCCGCACCCGCGTCGTCTGGGGAGCCCCGATCGGCAGCCACCAAGGGGTGGCACAT
Source organism: Actinomycetota bacterium (assembly GCA_030947305.1). Classification (GTDB taxonomy): domain Bacteria; phylum Actinomycetota; class Actinomycetes; order Mycobacteriales; family Nakamurellaceae; genus Nakamurella. Next base: position 23,284 of record JALYXB010000203.1, read on the forward strand.
CCGTTGGCACAGGCCAAAATCAACGTCGAGTTGGCGGCCCTGATGCTGTCCAAGGCTGCCTGGCTGCACGACAGGGGGGAGGACGCCGGCGAAGTGTGCAACATGGCCAAGGCGGCCGCCGCCGATGCTGCGGTGGCCGCAGTGGACGCAGCGATCCAGGCGCACGGGGGCAACGGACTGTCCGAGGAGTACGGGCTGATGCCGCTGTACGGAATGGCCAGGTTGCTGCGAATCGCGCCGGTGAGCAAGGAAATGGTGCTCAACTACGTTGCGCAGCACACCCTGAGGCTTCCTCGCTCCTACTGATCGTCGCCGCTGCCACCTGGTCGCATGGCCGGGTTCGTCACCGCCGGCCGGACCGGCTCGGCCGGCTGCCGATTCCAACCGGGCACGATACTGATGCAACACCCGTAGCTGTCGCTGACATTTCCGCAAAACGGAAGCTGTCAGTGTTGCAGAGCGTGTGCACCGCCGGTAGAGCCGTGCCCACCGGCTCCGCGCTCGGACGCCGGTAGCTCATCGACGGCCACGAAAGTCGCGTTCTCGACCCGCTGGATCACCAGTTGAGCGATCCGATCACCGCGGTGCAGCTCGATCGGGGAGCGCGGATCGTGGTTGATCGCAATCACTTTGAGCTCACCGCGATAACCGGCGTCGATGGTGCCCGGCGTATTGACCAGCGACATCCCGGCCCGCGCAGCGAGTCCGGACCGCGGGTGCACGAATGCTGCGTACCCCTGCGGCAGCGCCATCGCGATACCGGTGGGCAGCACTGCTCGCTCCCCGGGTTGCAGGCTTGCATCGACCGTGGTGATGATGTCGGCGCCGGCATCGCCCGGCAGCGCGTACTGCGGGAGGGGCGCCGCTGGATCGAGCAGCTGGACGAGTACCCGCACGGGTTCGGTCGGCATGACTGGACACCGTAGCCGCCCACCCCGGGCGACGGTGACCAGGCGACCTGTGGCAGCGGCGCGGGTCAAACCCAGTGGGCACGCCCACCTAAACTGGACGGGTGACAGCGACTGATACCGTGCCGCCCGTTGGTGGCGCCTCCGGAGACGACTTGCCGAAGAACTACGACCCGGCCGCCGTCGAGGTACCGCTGTACCAGCGCTGGATGCGGGCCGGCTACTTCCACGCGGACGAGCAGCGGGTGCTGTCCGGGGAGCGAAAGCCGTTCTCCATCGTGCTGCCGCCGCCCAATGTCAACGGAGATCTGCACGTCGGCCACGCACTCGACCACACCCTGATGGACATCTTGGCGCGCTGGCACCGGATGTCCGGCGACGAGGTGCTGTGGATGCCGGGCATGGATCACGCCGGCATCGCGGTGCAGAACGCGGTCGAGAAGCGGCTGGCCATCGACGGCAAGACCAGGCACGACTTCGGCCGAGAGCTGTTCATCGAGAAGGTCTGGGACTGGAAACAGGAGTACGGCGGGGCGATCCTTGGCCAGATGAAGCGGCTCGGCGACTCCGTCGACTGGGACCGTGAGCGATTTACCCTCGACGACGGGCTGTCTGCCGCCGTGCAGACCATCTTCAAGGCGCTCTACGACGACGGTCTGATCTATCGAGCCGAGCGAATCATCAACTGGTGTCCAGGCTGTCTGACGGCGATCAGCGACATCGAGGTGGACCACTGCGACGATGCCGGCGAGCTGGTCAGCATTCGCTACGACGGCCAGCTCGGTGACGGCGCCGATGCGGGCTCCACCGATGCGGCCGCACCCACAGCGTTTTCTGTGGTCGTCGCCACCACCAGGGTGGAGACAATGCTCGGCGACTTCGCCATTGCCGTGCACCCTGACGACGAGCGTTATGCCCACCTGGTCGGTAAGACAGTCACGGTGCCGCTGGTGAACAGGCAGGTTCCGATCGTCGCCGACTCGCACGTCGACCCCTCTTTCGGTACCGGAGCGGTCAAGGTGACACCCGCACACGACCCGAACGACTTCGAGATCGGGCGCCGGCACGACCTGCCGATGGTCAACGTGCTCACCCAGGACGCGCACATCGCCGGCACCGGAACGGCTTTCGACGGCATGGATCGGTTCGAGGCGAGGGTGGCCGTCAAACAGGCGCTGCGCGCCGAGGGCCGCATCGTCGCCGAGACGGTCCCCTATCTGCACGCCGTCGGCCACTGTTCACGCTCCGATGATGTGATCGAACCGAGGCTCAGCCTGCAGTGGTTCGTCAAGGTGGCGCCGCTGGCGCAGGTCGCCGGCGATGCGGTGCGGGACGGCCGCACATCGATCCACCCGGTCGAACTGGCGGCCAGGTACTTCGACTGGGTCGACAACATGCACGACTGGACCATCTCGCGTCAGCTGTGGTGGGGGCACCGGATCCCGGTCTGGTACGGCCCGGACGGCGAGATCCGTTGCGTCGGACCGGATGACCAGATCCCCGGTGACGATTGGGTTCAGGACCCCGACGTGCTGGACACCTGGTTCTCGTCGGGCCTGTGGCCGTTCTCCACCATGGGTTGGCCGGAACAGACCCACACCCTGAAGGCCTTCTACCCGACCTCGGTATTGGTAACCGGCTACGACATCCTGTTCTTCTGGGTGGCCAGGATGATGATGCTCGGGCTGTACGCGATGGCGGACAACGAGGGTGGAGCGCAACCCTTTGATGTGGTGATGCTGCACGGACTGGTCCGCGATCAGTTCGGCAAGAAGATGTCCAAGTCGAAGGGCAATGGCATCGACCCGCTGGCCTGGATCGAGGCTTACGGCGCCGACGCGGTGCGCTTCACCCTGGCCAGGGGCGCTAACCCGGGAACCGATCAGGCGCTGGCCGAGGACTGGGTGGCCGGCTCGCGCAACTTCTGCTCGAAACTGTTCAACGCCACCAAGTTCGCGATGATCAACGGCGCCGCGATTCCCGGGAGTCCGCTGCCGGCAACGGCTCTGACCGATGCGGACGCCTGGATCCTCGACCGCCTGGACGAGGTAGTCGGCAGGACAACCGAACTGCTGGGGGATTTCCAATTCGCCAAGGCGGCCGAGGGTCTGTATCACTATGCCTGGGACGAGTTCTGCGACTGGTACCTGGAGCTGGCCAAGGTGCAGCTGCGGGACGGTTTCGACGCCGACCCGGACAGGGCGCGGACCACCAGGGCGGTACTGGCCACCGTGCTGGACACGGTGCTGCGGCTGCTACATCCGTTCGTGCCGTTCGTCACCGAGACGCTGTGGACGACCCTGACTGGCGGACACAGCGGGCCATCGCTGGTGATCGCTGCCTGGCCGTCCCCGTCCGGCCGAGAGCATCGGCTGGCCGCGCGCACCTTCATTGACGATTTGGATCGGCTGGTCACCGAGATCCGCCGGTTCCGGGCCGACCAGGGGCTGCCACCGAACAAGGACGTGCCGGCCAGGATCACCGGCGGCACGGCGGGGATCAACACCCCGGCCGCCGCGCTGACCCGGTTGACCGATGCGGCCGAAGACTTCACCGTTGCTGCCTCCATCGAGGTGAGCCTGACCGCCGGCCGGGTGTCGATCGAGCTGGACACTCGCGGCACTGTTGACGTGGCGGCCGAGAAGGCAAGGCTGGTCAAGGATCTCGCGGCCGCCGAGAAGGAGATCGTCGCCACCGAGGCCAAGTTGGCCAACCCGGCGTTCACCGGGAAGGCGCCGGAACAGGTGGTGGCAAAGATCCGTCTGCGCAACGATTCGGCGACCGAAGAGCGAAATCGGCTGCAGCTGCGGTTGGACGATGTAGTGAAGAGGACTGACGTCGCTCAGACGCAGCTCACCAGGGGTGAATCTTGACCGGCGGCATTTCGTTCGGCCCGTTCGGGCCCGATCCGGAGCCGATCGACGAGCCGCCGCATCCAGAACTGGACGACGACGCGTCGGACCTCATTCCCGACTCGCCGCCGCTCGATCTGCGCACCGTAGAGGCCATCCTGGACCAG
>JALYXB010000038.1 GCA_030947305.1 Actinomycetota bacterium
CAGTTCGCACCCGGCCGCGGCCAAGCCTGCAGTGCCAAAGCCTGCAGTGCCAAAGCCTGCAATGCCAAAGCCTGCAGTGCCAAAGCCTGCACTGGCAAAGCCTGCAGTGGTCAAGCCTGCACTGGCCAAGACTGCAGTGGTCAAGCCGACAGTGGCCAAGCCGACAGCAGCTCTACCGACAGCGGCTCAACCGACAGCGGCCAAGGCAACAGCACCACCGCCCGCCGGCACGGTGGCCAGATCGAGCCAGGCCGGCAGTACTTCCGGCCGAAAAGCCGGCACCGCCACGCAGACCACCGCCACGCAGACCACCGCCACGCGTGCCACCGCGACGACGACGGCAGGTCGATGATGACGAACCGACGCAGTCAGGAACCAGCCGATCATCGGCGTCGCGGTGCGGCAGGGCCGGTCCGCCGGCCGATCTCCGGCCCCGGATCGCGGCCGGCCAGCACTGATCGGCTGCCACCCCTTGCCGGCGCCGGCGCCAGCGGGCGATCCGGTCAGCCGGTCCGCGGCGGCAGCGCTGGGAGGACCCGGCGAACCGAACAAACGGAACGGGTCCCGCGCACCGAGACAACAGTGCGGACGACCGCTTCAGCCAAAGGCAGGAACGGCACCACCGGTCAGACCCGGCGCCGGCCACCGTCCCGTCCCGTACCGGTCCGCGGTAGGACGGCGGGCGGTGAGCCTGCGGGCCAGGCCCGCCTGGTGAGCCCGGCACGGAAGCCCAGGAAGCCGAAGTCGGTGCGCGGCAGGCGACTTCGCAAACCGACCGCAGCCAGGGTGAACCACAAGGCGCGGGGCCGCACCGCCATGGTGGTGTTGGTGGCGCTGCTCGCGGTGGCGCTGACCAAATTGGTGTGGATCCAAACCGTCGATGCCTCCGCCTACGCCGCGGCCGGACAGAACCAGCGTGAGAGCACCATCGACCTTCCGGCGCAGCGCGGCCAGATCACCGACCGCAACGGCGTCCGGCTGGCCTTCACCATCGAGGGCGACCGGCTTGCCATCCGGCCGGCGAAGTTCGCCGACGACACCCAGCGCGGCCAGGTGGCCGACGTCATCATGGCCGCCGCCACCGGCACGGCACCGGCGGCGCGGATGAGCAAGGCCAAGTTGTTGACCCAGATGTCGGCGAAGAACACGCAGAAGTACGTCTATATCGCCGATAATCTGCTCCCTGAGCAGGCCGCTTCGATTCTCGCCAAGGTCCGCCCGTTGCTGCTGGACAAGCGGCTCCACCTCACTCCTAAACAGCAGGACGCTGCGCTCAATGCCGTCGTCACCGAGCGGCAGGACATCCGCGAATACCCGAACACCGGTATCGCGGACACTGTGATCGGCAAGACCGGTTGGGACGGCGACGGACTGTCGGGCATCGAGAACCATTTCAACGCCACCCTTGCCGGGCACAGCGGCTCGCGCACCGTCGAACTCGATCCGCAGGGCGATCCGATTCCCGGCACCGTCACCAACGAGTCCGATCCGACCAACGGCACCTCGGTGCAGTTGACCCTCGATGCGGACGTCCAATACACCGCCCAGCAGATGTTGAAGCGGACCGTCGACAGCCAGGGTGCCCACGGCGGCAACATGGTGGTGCTGGACACCACCAACGGCCACCTGCTGGCGCTGGCCTCCTACGTTCCGGGAAAGCTGCCGGCGCAGATCTCGAACATGACGATCGACACCCCGGTGGAACCAGGTTCGGTGAACAAGGTGGTGACCTTCTCGGCCGCCCTGGCGAAGGGGATCATCACACCCGAAACGGTGCTGAACGTGCCCGGCCAGATCACCATGGGCGGAATCACGGTCGGCGACGCCTGGCCGCATGATTCGGTCGATATGACCGCTACCGGCATCCTGGCCAAATCCAGCAATGTCGGCACTTTGATGATCGCTCAGAGGGTGGGCGAGCAGGCGTTCTACCAGCAGCTCACCAAGTTCGGCATCGGCAGCAGGACCGGCATCGAGCTGAGCGGCGAGTCGGCCGGCCGAGTCCCGACCTGGAACGCGAACCCGGCGAAGTCCCAGTGGACCGCGTCCACGTTCGCCAACCTGCCGATCGGCCAGGGCGTGAGCATGACCGTGCTGCAGCTGGCGTGCATGTATCAGGGCATCGCCAACAACGGCGTCCGCATTCCACCGACGCTGATCCAGTCGTCCACCACCAACGGCGTCACCAGCAAGGCTGCGCCGAAGGCTGGCACCAGGGTGATCAGCGTCAAAACCGCACAGGCGCTGCGGCTGATGCTGACGGCCACCACCCAGGGCGGCGACATGGTGCACGACGGCACCGCGCCGGCTGCTGCGATCACCGGCTATCAGGTTGCCGGCAAGACCGGAACGGCCCAGCAGGTTGACCCCAAAACCGGCAGCTACTCACAGTCGAGGTACACCACCACATTCGCCGGGATTTTGCCGGCCGACAACCCTCGGTACGTCATCGCCATCTCGCTGGACCGACCCAGCGGCGACCGCGAAGGTGGCACCAGCGCCGCCCCGCTGTTCCACAACTTCGGCGCCTATCTGATGAATGCGATGAACGTGCCGCCGTCGACGTCGCAGCCGCCGCTGCGGGAGCTGTACCTGAACCTGGGCGGGTAGCCTTGGCAGTTGTGCCCACCCCGCCGCCGCGCCCCGTTTCCACCGCCGGGATAGCGCTCTCCGCGCTCGCCAAGTCGGTAGCAGCGACCCCGGCCGGCGGCGTTGAAGTAGGTGCCAACACTGCGAACCCCACTGTCACCGGGGCGACTCTGCGAGCAGACGAGGTTCGCGGCGGCGACCTGTTCGGTGCGCTGCCCGGTGCCCGCGCCCACGGCGCCCAGTTCGCCGCCGCGGCCATTGCCGCTGGTGCTGTCGCGGTGCTGACCGATGCGGCCGGCGCCCGGCTGATCCCGCCTGACGTCGCCCACCGGGCGCCGGTGCTGGTGGTCGAGGATCCACGGCAGGCGCTGGGTCCGGTGTCCGCGCTGATCTACGGCAATCCGTCTGCGCGAATGTCGGTCTTCGGCATCACCGGCACCTCGGGAAAGACCACGACGTGTTTCCTGTTGGAGGCCGCGCTGCGTGCCCAGGGCCTAGCTACCGGGCTGATCGGCACGGTGATGACCAGGATCGGCGAACAGGACAGCGGCGGGCAAGAGCAGGTGTTGCCCAGCGCCTTCACCACCCCGGAGGCGCCTGATCTGCAGGCATTGCTGGCAATCATGCTGGAACGCGGTGTGCAGGCGGTGTCGATGGAGGTCTCCTCGCATGCTCTGGCGCTGGGCAGGGTCGGCGGAACTCGTTACGCCGTCGGTGCTTTCACCAACCTGAGCCAGGATCATCTCGACTTTCACCCCGACATGGAGGACTACTTCCGCGCCAAGGCCAAGCTGTTCGACGGCAGGGCCGCCGCCGCCGTCGTTGTCGTCGATGATGAGTACGGCAGGCGACTGTCCGCCGAACATCGCGACGCCTGGACGGTGTCCACCTCTGGCCGCCTGCAGGCAAGCTGGCGACTGACCGGCCTCACCGCGGATCCCACCGGCCGTCAGCACTTGCGGATAGCCGGCCCGGAGAACCTTGAGCTGGCAACGGATCTGGCCATCCCGGGAGCCTTCAACGCCGCCAATGCGCTGACGGCGATCGCCTGCGTGCACGCCGCCGGTTATGACCCTGTTGTTGCGGCGAAAGCGATTTCCACCGTGCAGGTGCCCGGCCGTATGCAGCGGGTCGACGCCGGGCAGGACTTTCTGGCGGTGGTCGACTATGCACACAAGCCGGCGGCGCTGGCGGCGGTCCTGGACGCGGTGCGGGGCAGCGTGCCCGGCCGAATTGTTGCCGTCATCGGGGCCGGCGGGGACAGGGACACCGGTAAGCGGGCGTTGATGGGTGCGGCGGCAGCGGCCCGAGCGGATCTGGTGATCGTCACCGACGACAACCCTCGATCGGAAGACCCGCAGCAGATCCGACTGGCGGTTCTGGCCGGCGCAACCAGCACCGACGGCAGCGCGAAGATCGAGGAGATCGGCGATCGGGGGGCAGCCATCGTCGCGGCGGTCGCCGCTGCCGGCCCCGGTGATGCGGTGCTGATCGCCGGCAAGGGGCACGAAACCGGGCAGGAGATCGACGGCGTCAAGCACCCGTTCTCCGACGTCGAGGAGCTGCGGAAAGCGTTGGCCGGCAGATGATCCCGTTGACACTCGGCGAGGTGGCCACCTTGACGGCCGGAAACATGCACGGCGCTGACGTGCTGATCGACGGCCCTGTCGTCACTGATTCCCGCGAAGCGGCGGCCGGCAGTTTGTACGTCGCCAGGGTCGGCGAGTACGCCGACGGGCACGACTTCGCGCCAGCAGCAGCGACGGCGGGCGCGGTCGCCACGCTCGGACTCAGGCCGATCGACGGGATGCCAACGGTGGTGGTTCCCGATGTGCAGCTGGCCTTCGGATTGCTGGCAAGGGGTGTGCTCGACCGGTGTCGCGGGCTGACCGTTGTCGGGATCACCGGCAGTTCCGGCAAGACATCGACCAAGGACATGCTCGGTCAACTGCTGCAGCTGGTGGGGGAGACCGTCGCGCCGATCGGTTCGCTGAACTCCGAGGTCGGTGTGCCGCTGACGGTCTGCCGGATCACCCCGAGCAGCCAATTCCTGGTGGCCGAGATGGGGGCTTCGGGCGTCGGACACATCGCCTACCTCACCGGCATAGCGCCGCCGCGGATCGGCATCGTGCTGAACGTCGGGATGGCCCACGTCGGGGAGTTCGGGTCGGTGGGGGCTATTGCCAAGGCCAAGTCGGAGTTGGTGCGGGCGTTGCCGGCCGATGGTCTGGCCATCCTCAACGCCGACGATCCGGTCGTCTCGGCGATGGACGCGGTAACCGCAGCCCGGGTGATCCGGGTCGGTGCGGCTGCCGATGCCGACGTCAGGGCGACCGACGTGCGACTCGACCGGCACGGCAGAGCCAGTTTCACCGTCGCCAGGGCGGGCCGGCCCGACCTGGAGATTCAGCTCGGCCTGCACGGCGCCCATCAGGTGGGCAATGCACTGGCCGTTGTGGCCTGCGCCGGCGAGCTGGGCGTGCCGGACGAGACCATCGTGGGCGGCCTGGCGGCAGCCACCCCGATCAGCCGCTGGCGGATGGAAGTGCACGCCTTGCCGGGCGGCGTCACCATGATCAACGACGCCTACAACGCCAACCCCGAGTCGATGGCCGCAGCGCTGCGCGCACTGGCGCAGATCGGCACCGGGCGCCGCACGGTGGCCGTTTTGGGGGAGATGCGCGAGCTCGGCGAGCAGTCCGCGGCCGCGCACCACGGTGTCGGACGGATGGCCGCCGGACTCGGCATCGACAGGTTGGTCGCCGTCGGGCCGGGTGCCGTCGACATCACCGCCGGCGCCGGAAGCGGAGTCGACGGTCACCGAGTCCGGGAGATCGACACGGTGGACGACCTGGATGCCGCCTACCAGCTGCTGCGGGATTCGATACGCGACGGTGACGTGGTGCTGTTCAAGTCCAGCCGCGATTCGGGTCTGCGTTACCTTGGCGATCGCATCGCCCGCGACTCCGGCGCGGAGATCTCGACCCCGGCGGCAGCAGCGAAGGACAGCACCGGATGAAGAGCATCCTGATCGCGGTGGTGGTCGGGCTGATCGTGGCGATCATGCTCACGCCGGTGCTGATCAAAGCGTTCTCCAGGGCCGGGTTCGGCCAGGAGATCCGGGAGGACGGCCCGCAGTCGCACCAGGCCAAGCGCGGCACCCCGACCATGGGCGGCGCAGCAATCTTGATCGCCATGTGGGCGGGCTACCTGGCATCCGTGCTGGTGAACGCCGTCGCCGACAACGGCGGCGGGCCGTCGGCGTCCGCCTGGCTGCTGCTGTATCTGACCACCGGTCTCGGCCTGGTCGGCTTCCTCGACGACTTCATCAAGATCCGCAAGAGGCGCAACCTCGGCCTGAACAAGCGAATGAAGCTGATCGGCCAGACATTCATCGCCGTCACCTTCGCCGTCGGCGGACTGCTGTTCAGAAACCATCTGAGCGGACGGCCGGGGCTGACGCCGGCGGCGGTGCGTTTGTCGTACACCCATGACCTGAAGTTCCTCACCTTCGGCGCCATCGGCTTCGTGATCTTCGCGGTGTTGTTGATCGCTGCCTGGTCCAACGCCGTCAACTTCACCGATGGGCTGGACGGATTGGCGGCCGGTTCGTCGGTGATGGTGCTCGGCAGCTACGTCGCCATCTGTTTCTTCCAGTTCCGTAACGCCTGCTGGCTGCCGTTGTCGCAGGCCGCTGCACACGGCTGCTACCAGGTCCGGGACCCGCTCGACATCGGCGTCGTTGCGGCCGCTGCGCTGGGCGGGTGCCTCGGATTCCTGTGGTGGAACGCCCATCCCGCGCGCATCATCATGGGAGACACCGGCGCGCTGGCCCTCGGCGGACTGATCGCAGGCATGTCGGTGCTCACCAAGACGGAGATGCTGCTGGTGGTGATTGCCGGACTGTTCGTGGTGGAAATGGCCTCGGTGGTGATCCAGATCGCGGTGTTCAAGACCCGCAGGGTGCGAGTGTTCAAGATGGCACCGTTCCATCATCACTTCGAGCTGTCCGGGTGGGCGGAAACCACGGTGATGGTGCGGTTCTGGCTGCTCGCGGCGATGGCCGCTGCCCTCGGCGTCGGGCTGTTCTATGCCGACTGGCTGTCGCTGACCGGCGGCTGAAGTGGTAGTCGAAGCGGCCGACCGGTCGGCAACCCCGGCGGCGCGATGATCATCGCTGTCGGCCCGCGGGACGCCGTAGTGGTGTCGGATTTGCCGGGCCGTGCGCCATGATCATCGCCGGCGGGCCGTCGGTCACACCGCCACCGTCACCACCGGTTGCCGGCGAGCTGGTGCTGGCGGCCGGCGTCGGCGTCACCGGGCTGTCCGTCGTCCGATTCCTGGCCCGGGTTGGCGCACGGGTGCTGGTGACCTCGCACCGACCGGCTCCCGATGAACTCGCGGCCATCGACGGCGACGTGAGCTTCGTCGGCGATCTGCAGGCAGTGCCGGCCGGCACCGACCTGCTGGTGACCTCCGCCGGCATCCCGCCGCACCATCCGTTGCTGGCATCGGCGGTGGCCGCCGGAGTGGAGGTGATCGGCGAGGCCGAGCTGGCCTGGCGGGTCGATCACTCGGCAGACTCGGTCGCCAGTGGCCCTCGCGACTGGCTGGTGGTCACCGGGACCAACGGCAAGACCACGACGGTCAGCATGCTAGAGGCCATCCTGCGCGCCGACGGCCGGCAGGTGACGGCCTGCGGCAACGTCGGCTGGCCGGTGCTGGATGCGGTGCTGGCCGGCCCCACCGAGCAGACCGGCCCCACCGAGCAGACCGACCCCTCCGAGCAGACCAGACAGCAGCTCATCGTGGCCGAGCTGTCCAGCTTCCAGCTGTACTACGCGCGGAGCGTCAGGCCGCACGCCGGGGGGGTGCTCAACGTTGCCGAGGATCACCTGGATTGGCACGGCTCGATGGACGCCTACTCGGCTGCCAAGGCGCGCGCTCTGACCGGCAATGTTGCCCTGGCGGTGGTCGACGATCCCGGTGCGGCTGGGTTGCTTGCTGCCGCGCCGGCCGGCACCAAGGTCGGCGTCACCCTCGGTCCGCCGGTCGAAGGGCAGCTCGGGGTGCGGGACGGCATCGTCGTCGATCGGGCGTTCGGCAACGGAGCGTTGCTGGGCACCTCCTCCGTTCAGCTGGCCGGAAATCACAACCTGACGAACGCCATCGCCGCCGCCGGCATCGCGCTGACCGTCGGGACGAAGCCGGGGGTCATCGCCGCCGCGCTGGCCGGTTTTGGCCCGTCGGCTCATCGCAATGAACCGGTCGGCGAGGTGGACGGGATCAGCTTCGTGAACGATTCGAAGGCCACCAATCCGCACGCGGCGGCCGCATCGCTTCTCGCCTACCCGCGGGTGGTGTGGATCGCCGGCGGCCAGCTGAAGGGGGCCGAGGTCGACGAGTTGGTGATCGCGGCGGCCGATCGACTGGCCGGAGTGGTGCTTCTCGGCGCCGATGCCAGGTTGATCGATCATGCATTGCGCCGACACGCGCCAGATGTCCCAAAGATCTTCGTCAGCAGAACGGACGATAGAGCGATGGACGAGGTGGTGCGCGCGGCCAGGAGTCTCGCCGCGCCGGGGATGACGGTATTACTGGCCCCTGCTGCCGCGTCGCTGGACATGTTCCGTTCGTACGCCGCCAGGGGTGAGGCGTTCGCCCACGCGGTCGCTGCCCTGGATCGCGCGTGACGACGACTGACCCCCGCAAGCCGGCGGTGCCCTCACCGCTCCGGGCAACTGTCCGGCAGTCGCCGCGCGGCGCCGTCCGTGCTTCGGTGGGCCACGAGGACCGGCCTTCGGCCGGCCGGCGCCAGGCCGATGCGCGATCGGCTAAGCGGCTGAAATCGTCGACGCGGTCCGGCTCGGGACCGATCGGCACTCTGCGCAACTGGCTCGATCGGCCGATGACGTCGTTCCACTTGATCCTTGCCGTTTTCCTGCTGCTGCTGGGAATCGGTCTGGTGATGGTGCTCTCATCGTCGTCGGTGACGGCATTCCAGCATGACGATTCGTCGTTCGCCGTCTTCAAGCGGCAGCTGATCTTTGCCGCCATCGGTGCCATCGGATTCTTCTTCGCCGCCAGGTTGCCGATCAGGGTGATCCGGGCCTGGTCGACCGCCTTCGTGATGGTCAGCCTCGGGCTGTTGGTAGCGGTGCTGGTGCCCGGCATCGGGAAATACATCAACGGCGCCCGCAGTTGGATCGGTGTCGGCAACTACACGATTCAGCCATCCGAGTTCGCCAAATTGGCGTTGCTGATCTGGTCGGCCCACGTGCTCGCCTCCCGGCGCTCGTCGCTGGGATCGCTGCGGCAGCTGCTGATCCCGGTGATTCCCGTCGCCCTGCTGATGGCCGGCCTGATCTATCTGCAGCCCGACCTCGGCACCCTGGTGACGCTGGCCATCGTGCTGGCCGCCGTCATGTGGTTTGCCGGCGCGCCCTTGTGGTTGTTCATCATGTCGTCGGTGGCCGGTGTTGCCGGGATGGGCTATATAGCGCTCTCGGCGCCCTACCGGCTCAATCGGGTCCTGGCTCTGATCGATCCGTCGAAATATCCGACGCAGTCCTGGCAGCTGACCCAGGGCCTGTACGGCATGGGCCGCGGTGGCTGGCTCGGAGTCGGGCTCGGCCAGTCGCTGGCGAAGTGGTTGTGGCTGCCATACGCCGACTCCGACTTCATCTTCGCGATCATCGGTGAGGAACTCGGGCTGGTCGGCGCCGGGATGGTTCTGCTGCTGTTCGGCCTGCTCGCCTACACCGGTCTGCGGATCTCCCGGCGCAACGTCGACCCCTTCGCCAAGATCACTGCCGGTGCCATCACCGTCTGGCTGGTCGGCCAGGCAGCGATCAACATCGGCTACGTGGTGGGGGTGCTGCCGACGACCGGGTTGACGCTGCCGCTGATCTCCTCCGGTGGCTCGTCGTTGATCGTCACCATGACCGCCTTCGGCCTACTGGCCAACTTCGCTCGCCGGGAGCCGGCGGCCGCGACCGCGCTGCACGCCAACGGCCCGGGCCGGCTCGCCCGCTTCCTCGGCATCGGGACCGGCACCCGTCAGGCACCGGCCAGGTGAGTGTCGGCGCTGGCGGACGACCGCTGTCCGTGCTGCTCGCAGGTGGCGGCACGGCCGGGCACATCGAACCGGCGCTTGCCGTCGCCGACGCGCTGCTGGCCGACAACCCGAACGTCCGGATCACCGCACTGGGTACCGCTCGCGGCCTGGAGACCACACTGGTCCCGCAACGTGGCTACCACCTCGAGCTGATCCCGGCCGTTCCGTTGCCGCGCAAGCCCTCCAGGGATCTGCTGACGTTGCCGACCAGGATGCGCTCGGCTATCCGGACGACCAGAACGATCATCGAAGCCAACGAGATCGATGTAGTTGCCGGCTTCGGCGGCTATGTGGCGCTGCCGGCGTATCTTGCGGCCCGCGGGCGAGTGCCGATCGTTGTCCACGAGGCCAATGCCAGGGCAGGGCTCGCCAACAAAATCGGGGCCAGGTTCGCGACCACGGTGGCGGCGGCTGTCGAAGGCTCTGGCCTTCCCCACGCCCGGGTGATCGGCATTCCGGTGCGCCCGGCGCTGGCGACCCTCGATCGGAGGGCTTTGCGCGCCGAAGCCCGCGCATACTTCGGGCTGGATCCGGACGCGCCCACCTTGCTGGTCTGGGGCGGATCACAAGGGGCGCAACGGATCAATGAGGCGATCAGCGGAGCTGCCGGAGAGCTGGCGGCGGCGGGGATCGGCGTCCTGCACGCCCACGGCAACAAGAACACCATCGAACTCCCCGACCGATCGGCGCAGGCGCCGCCGTATGTCCCCGTTCCGTACCTGGACCGGATGGATCTGGCCTTCGCTGCGGTCGATCTGGTTCTTGGCAGGTCCGGTGCGATGACCGTCGCCGAAACCGGCGCTGTCGGTCTGCCGGCGGTGTATGTGCCGCTGCCCCACGGCAACGGCGAGCAGAGCCTGAACGCATCCGGCCAGGTTCGGGCCGGCTCGGCCTTTCTCATCGACGATGCCGTGATGGACCGCAAAGCCGTAGTGGCGCAACTGATTCCGTTGTTGTCCGGCAAGGACGAGGCGGGATCGGCGCGGTTCACTGCCATGCAGAAGGCCGCTGCCGTTGTCGGCCACCACGATGTGGGCGGCGAACTCGCCGCCATGGTGCGGGAAGCCGCAGCGACGAAACCTGGTGGCAGCAAACGGTTCAGCTGGCTGCGACGTGGGCGACCATAGTGGACTTCGAAGGGGCTCCCCGCACCGCGGACGGTACCGAGCTGTCCAGGGTGCATCTCGTCGGAGCCGGCGGCGCCGGGATGAGTGCGATCGCCAGGATCCTTGCCGACCGCGGGATGGACGTCTCAGGGTCTGACGCAAAGGGCTCGCACGTGTTGACCGGACTTGCCGTTCGCGGTGTGTACACCGCGGTCGGCCACCGGGCCGAGAACCTGGATCTGATCGAGGGTGGCCCGACGGCGGTGGTGGTCTCGACGGCGATCCGGCCCGACAACCCAGAGGTCCTCGAGGCGCACCGTCGGCACCTCCCGGTGGTGCGCAGGGCCGTCGCACTGGCCGCCCTGATGCGGGGCCGGCGCAGCGTCTGCGTTGCCGGCACCCACGGCAAGACCTCGACCACTTCGATGTTGACCGTCGCCCTGCAGCACGCAGGACTCGATCCGTCGTTCGCGATCGGTGGTGAGCTCAACGAGTCCGGCTCGGGCGCGCACCACGGTTCCGGCGATATCTTCGTTGCCGAGGCAGATGAGTCAGACGGCTCCTTCCTGGCCTTCACCCCGCATGGCGCGATCATCATGAATCTGGAACCCGATCACCTCGATCACCACGGCACGGCGGAGGCCTACGCCGCAGTCTTCGATCAGTTCGTCGACCGGATCGAGCCGGGCGGCTTCCTGGTCGCCTGCACCGACGATCCAGGCATTGTCGCGCTGCTGGAACGGGTCCGATCAGGCCCCGGGGCCCCGCGCATCGTCAGCTACGGCCGCGATCCCGACGCCGACATCCGGCTCGGTCCGTCGACATCCGAAGGACATCGGACCAGTGCCGGGGTGACCCTGCCCGACGGCAGCACCGTGCAATTGCGACTGGCTGTTCCGGGCGAGCACATGCTGCTGAATGCGACTGGCGCGATGGCCGCCGGGCTGCTGCTCGGGGTCGACCGGCAAGCTATGGTCGACGGGCTGGCCAGTTACACAGGAGTGCGCCGCCGGTTCGAGTACAAGGGCAGGGCGGCCGGCATCAGCGTGTACGACGACTACGCCCACCATCCGACCGAGATCACCGTGCAGCTGCAGACCGCGCGGACCGTCGCGCCGGTCGGCGGCCGGCTGATCGCGGTGTTCCAGCCGCATCTCTATTCCAGGACCCGGACCTTTGCCGATGCGTTCGCCGAGGCGCTCGGGGCGGCCGACATCGTGGTGGTGCTCGACGTCTACGGCGCTCGCGAAGATCCGGAGCCAGGGGTGACCGGCGCGTTGATCGCCGACAAGATCACCGGCGCGACAGTGCTGTTCGAGCCCAGCTTCGGGGCCGCCCCGCACACGATCGCCGGACTGGCGCATCCCGGCGATCTGGTGATCTTCATGGGCGCCGGCGACGTGACGATGCTCGCGCCGCAGCTGCTGGATCAACTGGCCGACACTTCAGGAGAATCAATGTGACGACCACCGAGCGACGGCGGCCCGCCCCGCAGGACATCTACAGCGACGTTCACGAGGTGGACCGGGGCCGTAGGTGGCCGTGGGTGCTGGCTATTGCTCTGCTGGTGGCGCTGCTCGGCGGCGGTGCCTACGTGTTGTGGAAAACACCGGTGTTCGCGGTCAAGCGGGTCGAGATCAACGTAGCGAAGGGCGCACTGCTGACCACGGTGCAGAAGGCGACCGCCAGCGAAATCGGCGCCCCCATGGTGTCGGTGGATGTCGACGCCATCACCGCGCAGATCGCTGCTGTGCCGCAGGTCGCCGCGGTGAGGGTGGTCAAGAAGTGGCCAAATGCGCTCGTTGTCACCATCCGGGCTCGGGTGGCGGTGGCCGTCACCAACGCCAATGGTTCTTGGTGGCAGTTGGACGCCGGCGGTGTTGCCTATGAACCGGGCAAGACCAAACCGGCAACCCTGCCGGACATCGAGTTGGCCACCCCAGGTCCAGACGACCCGGCGACCCGCGCCGCCCTGCGGGTGATCAAGGCCCTTCCACCCGCTGTGAAGCTGCTCGTTGGCCACCTCAGCGCCACCACCGGCTACGACGTGACGTTGGTGCTGACCGACGGGCGCACGGTGGTGTGGGGCGATGGCAGCAACACCGCACAGAAGGCCAAGGTGCTGCCGGCCGTGCTGGCCAGGCCGGGCAGAACCTTCGACCTGTCCGACCCCGCGATGGTCACCGTCAAGTAGCAGTGGGCGCGGTTTCGGCGAGCGCTCCGACGGTCGGCCTCGCCCGCGGGCGACCAGCACAGGACGCGAAACTCGGCCCGACACGCGGCGCGTCGTCCCCGCGAAAACCGCTGGCGCACTTACCGTTTCAGCAGAGCCACTTGACATAACTATAAGGGTCTGGTTGAGGTTAAGACTTGTCGCCGGAGGCGTGGGGAAGCGCAGTCCGGGATCGATTCGAAGCCGACGCGGGACCCACCCATCACTGGAACGAGGGAAGGTCCGATCATCATGACGCCTCCGCACAACTACTTGGCCGTCATCAAGGTCGTCGGAATCGGCGGCGGCGGCGTGAACGCCATCAACAGGATGATCGAGGTCGGCCTGCGTGGTGTCGAGTTCATCGCCATCAACACCGATGCCCAAGCGCTGTTGATGAGCGACGCCGACGTCAAGCTGGACGTCGGCCGCGACTTGACCCGCGGCCTCGGCGCCGGCGCGGATCCCGAGGTCGGCCGGAAGGCCGCAGAGGACCATCGCACCGACATCGAGGACGCGATGAAGGGCGCCGACATGGTGTTCGTGACCGCAGGGGAAGGCGGTGGTACCGGCACCGGCGGCGCCCCGGTTGTCGCCTCCATCGCCCGCAGCCTTGGCGCACTGACCATCGGTGTCGTCACCCGGCCGTTCACCTTCGAGGGCCGGCGTCGTGGCGGCCAGGCGGAGGACGGCATCAAGGAGCTGCGCAACGAGTGCGACACGCTCATCGTCATCCCCAACGATCGGCTGCTGCAGCTCGGCGACCAGGGCGTCTCGCTGATGGATGCGTTCCGGTCGGCGGACGAGGTACTGCTCAACGGCGTTCAGGGCATCACCGACCTGATCACCACTCCGGGGCTGATCAACGTCGACTTCGCGGACGTCAAGAGCGTGATGGCCGGAGCGGGTACCGCGTTGATGGGCATCGGTTCGGCACGCGGCGAGGGTCGCGCCGTCGAGGCCGCGCAGAAGGCGATCAACTCGCCGCTGCTGGAAGCCTCGATGGATGGCGCCCACGGTGTGCTGCTGTCGATCGCCGGCGGCAGCGATCTTGGCCTGTTCGAGATCAACGAGGCCGCGTCGCTGGTCCAGCAGGCGGCACACGAAGAGGCCAACATCATCTTCGGCACGGTGATCGACGATTCGCTCGGCGACGAGGTGCGGGTGACGGTGATCGCGGCCGGCTTCGACTCGACGCCGTCAACGCTGCCGCCGTTGGGTCGTGGCGAGCAGGGCAACCGGGGTGCCGCGTCCGGTCGCGGTCCGATGGCCGACTCGGCGGCCGGACAGGTGCGCAGGGAATCTCTCAACACCGAGGTGAACGGTGCGGCCAACGGCCACCCGAACGGTGTCCCGACCGGGCCTAACGGCCGTAACCTGGGCGGCAGCAACGGATATGGCAACGCCGGCGGGGCGGCCGGTCATCAGTACGACGACGGCCACGGTCGACCAGTCGGCCAGCCCTATGTGCCGCCCACTCCACCGGCGACACCGCCCCAACGGCAGACCGTATCGATGCAAGAAGATGACGTCGACGTCCCGCCGTTCATGAAGCGGTGACCCCTGACGAGGTGAGCAAGTCGGGTCAGCGCGGTCGGCGGGTGCGCAGGATCGTCACCACCAGGGCCGGTGGAGTTTCCAGGGCTCCCTACGACAGCTTCAACCTCGGCGGTGGTGTGGGAGACGAGTGGCACGCCGTTGACCAGAACCGGGGGCGACTGGCAGCCGCGGCCGGAGTGCCCGCCGACCGGATCGTCTGGATGCAGCAAGTGCATGGGACCCGAGTGGTGCTGGTCGACACCACTGGGCCGTTGCCGGGAACCGACGGCATCGTCACCACCCGCTCCGGCCTGGCGCTGGCGGTGCTGGTCGCCGACTGCGTGCCGATCCTGATCAGCGACCCGACCGCAGGGGTGGTCGGAGCCGCGCACGCCGGCCGGCGCGGGGCCGCCGCCGGAATCGCCCGCGAGCTGCTCTCGGTGATGACGCAGGCGGGTGCGGATCCTGCGGCGATGGACGTGTTGCTCGGGCCGGCGATCTGCGGACGCTGCTACGAGGTACCCGCCGCCATGCAGGCGGAGGTGGACCAGCTGCTCCCTGGCTCCGCCTGCGAGACCTCAAGTGGTTCGACGGGATTGGACATGCGCGCCGGTCTCGCCAGGCAGTTCGCCGAAGCCGGAGTGGGCGCCGTTGCCGTTGACGAACGGTGCACCAGGGAAGACCAGCAGCTGTTCAGCCACCGCAGGGGCGCCCCCACCGGCCGGTTCGCCGGACTGATCTGGATGCCGGCTGGTTGACCACACCAGGATGCGCGTGTCGCAACGCGAGCGGCCGCGGCGAGACCATTAGCGTGAAACACCAGCAACCCCATGCGTCACAGGGCGAGTCCTTCGAAAGGTAACGACATGAGCACGTTGCGCAAGGTAGGGGCCTTCCTTGGCCTCATTCCCGACGACGCTCGCTATGACCGGGCTGGGCACGAGTACGCCGAACTCGCCGACGGCGACTACCACGAACAGGGCTACCACGACGGGCACGGCTATGGCGACGGCGACGGCGGGTTTGACGACCCGAACTCCGAATACCTCGATCACCGCGGCACCGGCGACTACGCAGCGGGCTCCGACGGCGCAGAGTCCACCGACGACCACCGGCGGCCCGTCGCCTACACCGGCTACTCGGCCGATCGGCACCACGACACCCACGACCAGTCCGCGGCGGCCGATGACGACTATGCCTACGCCGGCGCGGCCAGCGCCGCCGCCCCGGCCGAGGCATTCCATCCCCGGCAGCAGTCCGCGGCCGGCGGCCGCCCGGCTCGCCGGTCGTCCAAGCGCAACAAGCCGGCTGACTCCTCCGACTACCAGGTGCAGGGCTCGCTGGCGGTGCAGCCTGACGTCCGGCCCGATGCACCCGCCGAGATCGCCGGGTCGAGTCAGAAGCCGGTCACCATCACCCTCACCGGTTTCGCCGATGCTCGTGACGTCGGGGAGTCCTACAGGAAGGGTCAGGCCGTCATCCTCGATATGACGGACATCACCGATGCCGAGGCCCGCCGGATGGTGGATTTCGCCGCCGGGTTGGCGTTCGCGGTGCGCGGCTCCATCGACAAAGTGACGACCAAGGTCTTCATGTTGCACCCGCCGGAGAGCGATGGGTTGGCCGAGAACGGCGAGCTGGCGTTCGCCAGCCGCTGACCAGTCGGACCCGTCCGCACTCCGGGTCGTCGAAGACGCCCACAATCAGGTAAAAGTGGACGGGTGAACATCCTCTGGCAGATCGTCTATTTGCTGCTCTGGTTCTTCCGCTGGGTGCTGCTCGGGCGCCTCGTCTTCGACTTCGTCCGGATGTTCGCGCGCAGCTGGCGCCCACTCGGCGTCGGCGCGGTGGCTGTGGAGGCGCTCTACGTGACCTCTGATCCGCCGATCAAGCTGCTGCGCAAGATCATTCCGCCGATTCGGTTCGGCGGGGTAGGGTTCGACCTCAGCGTGATGGTTTTGCTGATCGTCGTTGTCATACTGTTGCAGGTCGTCGGCAATCTGGTGGTGTCCACGATCTGACATCCAGCGGTGGGCATGGCACGGTAGTCGGCGACGCAACGGTGCATCCGCACCAACCGAAGTGGCACGGCAGCACGGTGGGCCGCCCGCGGCATCAACTTCATCTGTGAGGAGTCCAATCATGCGGCTGACGCCCGCAGACGTGCATAACGTCGCCTTCAAGAAGCCCTCCATCGGTAAGCGGGGGTACGACGAAGACGAAGTCGATGCCTTCCTGGACCTGGTCGAGACCGAGCTGAGTCGGTTGATCGAAGAGAACAACGAACTCACCCAGAAGCTGGCCGCCTACGACTCCGGATCACTGCGGCCGAGCGGTGAAGCCGAGGCTTCGTTCGGCAAGGACACGGCCGGCCAGGGCGCGGTGTCGGCCGGCGATCAGGCGGCGAGCCAGCTGGTCGAGCAGGGCGTGGCCGACGTGCAGCAGGGGTCCGCGACCGACGGGGCGGCCGCACATCCTGCCGCACCGGCCGCTCAACAAGCGGCGGCAGCACCGCAAGAAGCTGCCGCGCCGGTCGCTGCAGTTCCGCCAGCGGCGTCCAGCACCACGCCGGCCGACCATCAGATGCACGCCGCGCGCCTACTCGCCCTTGCCGAGGAGACCGCTGCGCGGCTCACCACCGAGGCGCAGGCGCACGCCGACAACACCCGCAATTCTGCGCAGGCGGAGTCGGCCAAGCTGCTCAGCGATTCCAAGAACCAGTCCGAGAAGGCGATCGCTGACGCGAAGAACCAGGCCGAGAAGACGCTGGCGGATGCCAAGAACAAGTCCGAGCAGCAGCTCGCGGATGCCAAGAACCGGTCCGAGCAGTTGGTCGCGACGGCGACCGCGGCCGCGGAGGCGGCCACCAGGGACAGCCAGCTCAAGGCTGAGGCGATGGACCGCGAGGCCCAACGCAAGTACACCGAGGTGATGACCCGGCTCACCCAACAGCGCACCACGCTGGAGAAGAAGATCGACGATCTGCGCAGCTACGAGCGGGAGTACCGCAGCCGGCTCAAGGGCTGGATCACCGAGCAGCTGGCGCGACTCGATGAGGGTGCGGCAGACGGAGCCACCGGCGCGGGCGCGGCTGGCGCGGCCACCCCAGCCGACGCAGGCGCGGCGGGCGAATCCGTCAAGGACGGCGCTCACTCCTAAGACGTCACCCGGTTGTCCCGCACCGTATGATGATCAGAGGACTGAACTGGATTACTGGCGCCGACCCGGCCATCACCGGTGAGCCACATCGGAAGAACGGGACGCTGCTCGTCCGCGAGCAACCTCCTTATTAGACCCGAGCGGGTCCGGCCCGACACAGCCGGAAGTCAAGTGGCTCACCGTCTTTCGAGGCGGCGGGCAAGCGGGGTGGTACCGCGGGAGCTTCGGCCGGCGAATCGGCCGGCAGCCCTCGTCCCTGCACAGGGCATCGACACGATGCGCAGCACCTGAGCAGCGAGCGACGAGGAGCAACACCGATGGCGTACCCGCAGGCAAGCATGGGCGGCCGGGCCGGCAGCGACGGCTCCGCCGATCGTTCGGTCAGTGCCCATCCGAATTTCCCCGAGCTCGAAATGGCCGTGCTCGACTACTGGAGGTCCGACGGCACCTTCGCCGCCTCGGTGGCCAGGCGCGATGCCGGCGAGAACGGCGCGAACGAGTTCGTGTTCTACGACGGCCCGCCATTCGCCAACGGGCTGCCGCACTACGGCCATCTGCTCACCGGGTACGTCAAGGATCTGGTGCCGCGCTACCAGACGATGCGCGGGCGCAGGGTAGAGCGCAGGTTCGGTTGGGACACCCACGGCCTGCCAGCGGAGTTGGAGGCGATGCGGCAGCTGGGCATCAAGACCAAGGAACAGATCCTCGAGCTGGGCATCGGCACCTTCAACGAGGCGTGCCGGCGATCGGTGTTGCAGTACACCGACGACTGGCGGGAGTACGTCACCCGGCAGGCTCGCTGGGTTGATTTCGATAATGACTACAAGACTCTCAACCCGGACTACATGGAGTCGGTGATTTGGGCGTTCAAGCAGCTGTATGACAAGGGCCTTGCCTACCGAGGCTTTCGGGTGCTGCCCTACTGCTGGAACGATCAGACGCCGCTGTCCAATCACGAACTGGGGATGGATGACGACGTCTACCAGATGAGGCAGGACCCGGCCGTCACCGTCGGGCTGCGGTTGGAATCCACAGAGCCGGCCGACCCGCTCAGCGGTGCGCTGGCGCTGGTATGGACCACCACCGCATGGACGCTGCCGAGCAACCTGGCGATCATGGTCGGACCGGACATCGACTACGTGGTGGTGGAAGCTGCTCACCCGGCCCACCCAGGGACGACCGAGCGGTACGTGATCGCCGAGGCGCGGCTGGCAGCCTATGCGCGCGAGTTCGGCGAGGATGCCGGCGAGCGGATCGTCAAGCGGCTCAAGGGATCCGAGCTGCTCGGCCGCACCTACACCGCGCCGTTCGGTTACTTCGTCGGCCACCATGGGGCGCACCGGGTGCTGGAGGCGGACTTCGTCACCACCACCGACGGCACCGGCCTGGTGCACAACGCCGGTGCTTTCGGCGAGGAGGACAAGGCCGTCACCGACGCGAACGGTATTGAACCGGTGATCCCGGTCGGCGCCGACGGCTGTTTCCGGTTCCCGGTCAGCGAATACGAGGGCATGCTCGTCTTCGACGCCAGCCCGCACATCATTGATCACCTGCTGGCCCGCACCCGTGGCGACGGCGAGATGGGTGACAGCACAGCGGGAACGGTGCTGTTGCGCAGGGAGACCTACGAGCACAGCTACCCGCACTGCTGGCGCTGCCGTAACCCGCTGATCTACATGGCGGTGTCGTCGTGGTTCATCTCGGTGACCAAGTTTCGCGATCGGATGGTCGAGCTGAACAGGCAGATCCGTTGGGTACCGGAGCATGTCGGTCCGGGGCAGTTCGGCAAGTGGTTGACCAACGCCCGTGACTGGTCGATCTCGCGTAATCGATTCTGGGGCAGCCCGATTCCGGTATGGACCTCTGACGACCCTGTCTACCCGCGGGTCGATGTCTATGGATCATTCGCCGAACTCGAACGCGACTTCGGGACTTTACCGACCCGAAGGGACGAGCAAACCGGTGAACCGGTGGTCGACCTGCATCGGCCGTACGTCGATCGGCTGGTGCGGCCGAACCCGGACGACCCGACCGGCAACTCGATGATGCGCCGGGTCGAGGACGTGCTGGACGTCTGGTTCGACTCCGGCTCGATGAGCTATGCCCAGGTGCACTACCCATTTGAGAACGCCGATTGGTTTACCCATCACTTCCCGGCCGATTTCATTGTCGAGTACATCGGACAGACCCGAGGCTGGTTCTACATGTTGCACATCTTGGCCACCTCGTTGTTCGACCGTCCGGCGTTCTCCAATTGCATCAGCCACGGCGTCGTGCTGGGCGACGATGGGCAAAAGATGTCGAAGTCGCTGAACAACTATCCGGATGTTTTCGAGGTGTTCGAGCGTGACGGCGCCGACGCGATGCGCTGGTTCCTGATGAGCAGCCCGATCCTGCGTGGCGGCAACCTGATCGTCACCGAGGCGGGCATCCGCGACGGCGTCCGGCAGGCCGAGCTGCCGCTGTGGAATGCCTGGTACTTCCTGTCGCTGTACGCAAATGCGGCTGCTCACCAGGGTGTCCGGCGCACCGATTCGACCGATGTGCTGGACAGGTACTTGCTGGCAAAAACCGCCGACCTGGTGCTGGTTGTCACCTCTCAGCTCGATTCCTACGACATCGCCGGCGCCTGCGCGTCCGTCCGCGGCTTCCTCGAGGTGCTCACCAACTGGTATGTGCGGCGGTCCCGGCAGCGGTTCTGGGACGGCGACGCCGACGCAATTGACACCCTGCACACGGTGCTCGAGCTGGTATGCCGGGTTTGCGCACCGTTGCTGCCGCTGACCACCGAGGTGATCTGGCGTGGCCTCACCGGAGAACGGAGCGTGCACCTCACCGACTGGCCGACGCCCGAAGGGCAGGATGCTTTGCCGACGGACGCCGCGCTGGTATCGGCGATGGACGCGGTGCGCGCCGTCGCGTCGGTCGCCCTGTCATTGCGGAAGGCGAACAAGCTGAGGGTCAGGCAGCCGCTGGCGACGATGATTGTCTCGGTCGCTGATCCTGCTGCGCTGCAACAGTTCTCGTCACTGTTGGCCGACGAGGTCAATGTCCGGACAGTGCAACTCACCGAGCTGGCCGACTCCGACGACCGAGTTGCTCGCAGCCTGACGGTGAACGCCAGGGCAGCCGGACCGCGGTTGGGGCGCGACGTGCAACAGGTGATCAAGGCTGCCAAGGCCGGCGACTGGTCCGTCGGCGACGACGGCTCCGTTGTCTGCGGCGGCATCCCACTTCATAACGGCGAGTACGTGCTCGAGCTGGTCGCGGCCGGTGCCGCTGCCGGTTCGCCGACCGCGGTCGGCATGCTCACATCGGGGGGCTTCGTCACGCTGGACACCGAACTCACCGGCGAGCTGCGGGCCGACGGTGCCGTCGCGGATCTGTTGCGCCTGGTGCAGCAAGCCCGCAGGGACGCCGGACTGCAGGTCTCGGACCGAATGTCGCTGTCGATGGATATGTCGGATGCGTTGTGGGGCAGCGTCTCCGACCGGGTCGAGCAGGTCAAGGCAGAGACGCTGGCGCTGTCGGTGCACCGCAGTTCGCTGGCCGACGGTCCCGGGGTGTTGTCGCTGTCGGTGGCGGACCAGGTCGTTCGGGTGCGGGTGGCTCCGATCGCCTGAGCGAGGGCGGGCGAATAGAACCGTCAGACGCGGGCGGGCCAGTCAGCAGGGCGCGGCGAGTTCATGTCCAGTGCCGAAAGTGTCTGGGAACAGCCGGCATCGAGCCGGAAGGTCGCGAACTCGTCACCTCTTGTCGGTCCGCGATTGACGATGGCGATACCCATACCGCGCTGGTGGGCGCGCCTGACAAAACGCAGCCCTGACTGCACGGTGAGCGACGAACCGAGCACCAGCAGACCTGCTGCTGCCTCAACCCGTGCGTAGCACTCGGCAACTCTGGCGGCCGGCACGTTCTCGCCGAAGAACACCACGTCCGGCTTCAGGATGCCGCCGCAGACTCCGCAGTCGGCGACGGTGAAGCCGCGAGTGTCCGCAAGCTCGACGTCGCCGTCCGGCCGATCAACGAGGTCGAGGCCGGCCCCGAAACCGGCGTTGAGCGACAGCAGTCTGCTGTGCACCTCCGATCGCCCGCACGCGGTGCCGCAGTCCAGGCAGGTGACCCTGTCGATCCGGCCGTGCAGGTCAATGACCCGGCTGCTGCCGGCCCGCTGGTGCAGGCCGTCGACGTTCTGGGTGATGACAGATCCGAGCGCCCCGTGGTGTTGCAGATCGGCGACCGCCAGGTGGCCGACGTTCGGATCGGCGGAATGCA
>JALYXB010000045.1 GCA_030947305.1 Actinomycetota bacterium
GGGGTCAGCACCAGCGCCTGCACCCGGCGCTCCGCAGGATCGACCTCGGCCAGCAGCGGCAGCCCGAAAGCGGCGGTCTTGCCGGTGCCGGTCTGTGCGACACCGGTGATGTCGCGGCCGGCCAGCAGCGCGGGGATGGCCCTGGCCTGGATCGGCGAGGGGATGACGAAACCCAAACCGGTAATGGCCCGACGCAGCGCGTCCGGCAGGTTCAGATCCTGAAAGGAGATGCCGGTATCCACAGCGGCGGAGTCGGCGATGTCGGGTGCGACATCAAAGAGCTGGGCAGTATCAAGCAAAGGGGCAGCGGCGGGCGCCATGGAAAGAACCAATCGTGGGTGATCGAGGCAGGAGAGTTGGGTTGCGGTCAGGTTGACCGGAACCCATCGCTGCCGTCGAGCTGATCGAGATTTCCGATGACGAAGGCAGATGACCGCGACAGCGATGAAGCGACGCGGCCGCGCGATGCACTCCAATTACACCGCTAAGCCTATCGGTATCGGGCGCTGGCGCCGACCGGGTGGGTGGTGAGGTCCCACACAGGCGCCCAGCACGAACAGCCGTTCGGCCGGAAGGCCGGAGAAGATATCGTGCTGGACGTGGCTGAAACGTTCGACGACCTACTCGCTGCCAACAGCGAGTTCGCGGCGTCCTTCGAACTCGAGGGGTTCGATGGGGTGGCGAAGGCCGGGGTGGCGATGGTCACCTGCATGGATTCCCGGATCGACCCGCTGCGGATGATCGGATTGCGGGCCGGCGACGCCAAGATTCTGCGTAACCCAGGCGGTCGAGTGAGCGATGAGGTGCTGGTCGCGCTGGTGCTCGGAGTGAATCTGCTCGGGGTGGACCGGGTCTTGGTGGTGCAGCACACCCGCTGCGCGATGGCCAGTGACAGCGAGGCCGGGCTGCGGGAACGGGTGTCGAAGGCCTCCGGCAAGAACACAAGTTGGATGACGTTCGGGGTGATCATCGACCAGCGAGCCGACATCATCGATGAGGTGGCCAAGGTGCGGGCACATCCGCTTCTGCGGGACCTGGCGGCGGTGGGCGGATTCCTCTACGACGTTGATACCGGTCTGCTGGAGCAGATCTGCTGAGTGCAGGATCCACCCATCAGCCGGCCGGCCGGTCATGTGTGCTGGTGCCGTCACGGTGGTTCAAGGCAAAGACGGCCATCCGCTGCAGGGCCGCCTGGATCTCGGCCAGGTCGGCATCGTCGCGGAGCCCGAACGCGCTGGTGGCCCACGGGACGGTCACTACGGTCAGGTAGCAGGCGATGATCTCCACCGCGAGCGGTGGTGGCACCGACGATGCCCTCACCAACTCGCTGCCGGCCCCAGTGCTCAGCAGACAGTCGGGGTGAGTGGCTAGATTCCGCACCCAATCGCGGGAGCGGTCCGGACAGACGAGGTATGAGGTGCCGTGGTGCAGCAACACACCGAGCGGGGTGCGGTGGATTCAGCCGCTGCGGCGCCCGCGCGCCTCCAGAACCCTTAGCGCGTAGCCGCCTTCGATCAGTGGTTGTGGCTGCTGATGAAGCAGACGCTCGACCATCTGGTCGTTCAGCTCCTGGGTGGTGTGGGAGGACATAGCTAGACACTCTAACGAAACTTGTTAGGTTGTCTAGCGATATCGGTGGCGGTCGCGTCCTAAGGTGAACCAGATGAGCGGCACGGCGGGTGACGAGGGCGCCGCCTCTCGGCTTCCAGAGGCCCTACAGCCCGACGTCCGGCGCCAGATCGGCCAGGCGATGCGCGAGCTGCTGAGGGTGGCGCCGGCGGTGCACTCGTCCCTGGCCGGGCGGCTCGCCGTTGGCCCCACTGATCTGACCGCGCTCGATGTCGCCACCTCCAGTGATACTCCGCTCGGCGTGGTCGAGCTGAGCCACCGGCTCGGAATTCGATCCGCCTCGGCGACGGTGTTGGTCGACAGGTTGGTGGCATCGGGACACCTGGAGCGCCGGCCTCATCCGAGCGACCGGCGCCGCACCAGCCTGCGTGCCACCCAGACCGCCCACCACGACATCAGGTCGGCGTTGGTTCCGCTGATCAGGGGCATCACCGCGATCACCGACGAGCTGGATGCCGAGGCTGCCGCAACTGTGCTGGCGTTCCTTCGTTCGGTGATTGCCACCCTTGACGGATTCGTTGCCGGTGCACCCGGGGGATAGTCCCGGGATTCAGCTGGATGGTTTGATCGCGCGCCAGCCGCCGGCCCGATTGTTGGCGATGATCTGCCGGAACATGGCACCGAGCGGCTCGGCCGGCACCGGCTGGCCCTCAAACACCGCCACCGTGCGCGCCGTCTTGTTCTGGTGCCCGGAGGTGATGATGTTGGCTGGATCGGCAACGATGGCCCCGTCGTAGAGGAAAACGTTGACATGATCCTTGGTTGCCAGCAACGCGCAGATGTTGCCCTGCAACACGAAGTAGGGCTGCACCGTGCGCTTGATGGTTTCCTGTACCTCAGGGTCGGCGGCCAGCACCAGTTCGCGAACTTCCTGGCAGATCTCTTGCTGCCAGTCGGGCAAGACGTTGATGTAATCGTCAACCCGCGGGTCGTGGCTGGCCGTCATGATGGCTGACTATAGCCCGGATGGGCTCAGTTGGCCTTGTGGCGCAACAGTTCTCAGGACCGAACTGGTCGCACTCCGGCTGCTTCGATCTTTTCGACCAAGGCCCGGTCGCGCAGGCCGACGCAGTCCAGCTCCCAGAACGGCGCCGGATAGACAACGGTGCCGGTCATCCACGGTTCATGAGTTGGCATCAGCACCACTTGGAAGGCGGGCAACGGCACCCGCAGCGACGGTCGCCGGAACCCCAGCGGGGTGGCCGGCACGAAGCCGCGACCGCTGTAATAGCTCGGCGACCCCTCCAGGAACACCGCAGGGGAGCCGACGGCGCTGGCGAGTTCCAGTGCCCCGGCGATCAGCGAGGTGCCGATACCGGCCCGTTGATGAGCCGGCACTACCGCCAGCGGCGACAACACCAGGGCCGGAACCATCCGCCGCCAGGCATCGATGTGCCCCCTGCTGAGCATCACGTGTCCGACGAGTTCGCCGGCCACCTCGGCCACCAGTGCCAGCGGGTGGGTCGGCCCGCCGTCATCGCCGAACACACTGAACGGGCGAAGTGACTCGACCAGCAACGGCACCTTGGGGTCGTCGGCGCCGAACGCCTGGCCGACGATGTCGGCGACGTCGGAGGCGTCTGAGCGTGTTTGGCGGCGCAGCCGGACGCTGGGGGGAGTGGTCATGCTGGGCACCATGGCACGTTCCCGCGGGAACGTCAGCTGGATATCGGGCCGCGGGCGCCGCCGTAGGATCGGCAGCGCTGACATTGATCCGACCCAGAAGGACTTGCTCTCGTGCTGCGTGACCGTGACGCCGGAACCCTGACCATCGCCGACGCCGGCAACACCGTGAGCCTGGCCGGCTGGGTGGCCCGCCGCCGCGACCATGGCGGGGTGATCTTCATTGACTTCCGCGACGCCTCCGGGCTGGTCCAGGTGGTGTTCAGATCCGGTGACGTTGCCGAGCGCGCCCATCGGCTGCGCAGTGAGTTCTGTCTCCGGGTTACCGGAGTGGTCGACGGCCGACCCGACGGCAACCAGAACCCCGACCTGCCGACGGGGCAGGTCGAGGTGTCCGTCAGCGACTTCGAGGTGCTGAACGAAGCCGGGCCGCTGCCGTTCCAAATTGACGACACCGTCGATGTGGGCGAGGAGGTCAGGCTCAAGTACCGCTATCTGGACTTGCGCCGGCCCAAGCAGGCGGCGAACCTGCGGCTGCGCTCCCACGTGAACAGGGCCGCCCGCACCGTGCTGGACGAGCATTCGTTCGTCGAGGTCGAAACTCCGACACTCACCAGATCCACCCCGGAGGGTGCTCGCGATTTCCTGGTGCCGGCCCGATTGCGACCGGGTAGTTGGTACGCGCTGCCGCAGTCCCCGCAGCTGTTCAAGCAACTGCTGATGGTCGCTGGGCTCGAGCGGTACTACCAGATTGCCCGCTGCTACCGGGACGAGGACTTCCGAGCCGATCGGCAGCCGGAGTTCACCCAGCTCGACATCGAGATGAGCTTCGTCGACCAGGACGATGTCATCGCGATCGCCGAGGAGGTGCTGGTGGAGCTGTGGAAGTTGATCGGACACCAGATTTCCACCCCGGTCCCACGGATCACCTATCGCCAGGCGATGGACCGCTACGGCAGCGACAAACCGGACCTACGATTCGACCTGCCGCTCACCGAGCTCACCGACTACTTCTCGGCCACCCCGTTCCGGGTGTTCCAGGCGCCGTACGTCGGCGCCGTGGTACAGACCGGTGGTGCCGCCACCCCGCGCCGCGGCTTCGATGCCTGGCAGGAGTGGGCAAAACAGCGCGGGGCAAGGGGTTTGGCATACGTCACCATCGCCGAGGACGGCACCCTCGGTGGTCCGGTGTCCAAGAACATCTCCGATGACGAACGTGCTGGACTGGCCGCCGCCGTCGGCGCGAAGCCGGGTGACGCGGTGTTCTTCGCCGCCGGCGCTCGCCGGCAGAGTCAGGAACTGCTCGGCGCCGCCCGCAGCGAGATCGGCCGCCGGGACGGTCTCATCGACCCGACCCAATGGTCGTTCCTCTGGGTGGTCGACGCCCCCCTTTTCGAGCGGACTGAAGAAGCCACAGCAGCCGGAGACGTTGCCGTTGGATCCGGTGTCTGGACCGCTGTGCACCACGCTTTCACCTCGCCCAAGCCGGACTGCATGGACACCTTCGACACCGATCCGGAACACGCGCTTGCCTATGCCTACGACATCGTCTGCAACGGCAACGAAATCGGCGGTGGCTCCATCCGTATCCACCGAGCGGACGTGCAGGAGAGGGTGTTCGCCGTGATGGGCCTTTCGGCGGCTGATGCGCGGGAGAAATTCGGATTCTTGTTGGATGCCTTCGCCTTTGGGGCTCCGCCGCACGGCGGTATCGCCTTCGGCTGGGACCGCATTGTGATGCTGTTGGCCGATGCTCCGTCGTTGCGTGAGGTGATCGCCTTTCCGAAGTCGGGCGGGGGCTACGACCCGCTGACCGCGGCGCCGGCCCCGATCACCGCTGCTCAGCGCAAGGAGGCCGGCGTCGATGCGACGCCGCCAAGGGCGCGGCCGGCCGAGCCCGGAAGGGCAACCGTCGCCGGTGTGGACAACTCGCCGCCCGGCTGACCAACAGGGCTGCTGGAGGTGGCCGTTGTGCAAATTACATCGAATGTGCGTGTTCGGTGCTGGCTTCGATGGCACCTTGCGTCAAAGATGAGTCAGTTCCCTGTTCGCCGTGATCCTTCGCGCCCGATGATGATCCATCGGGGTGCGGCCGGTCACCCACTGCACGCATAGGAGCGTTCAACGATGAACGTCGGATGGATCGGTCTGGGCCACATGGGTGGTCCAATGACGACCAACCTGGTGAGTGCCGGGCACACCGTCAAGGGCTTCGACCTGGTTCCCGCGGCCAACGCCTCGGCGGCCGAGAACGGCGTCACCGTCGTGGCATCGATCGCCGAGGCGGTGTCCGATGCCGACATAGTGTTCACCATGTTGCCGGCCGGCGCGCACGCCCGTGAAGTGATCACCGGCGACGGCGGTGTGTTGGCCAACGCCCCGAGGTCGGCCCTGGTCATCGATTCGTCGACCATCGACATCCAGACTGCGCGGGACCTGCACCACGCCGCGGCGGGAGCCGGGTTCGCCTTCCTCGATGCTCCCGTCTCCGGCGGCGTTTCAGGGGCCACCGCCGGAACTCTCACCTTCATGGTCGGCGGCGACGCCGACGCCTTGGAAAAGGCCAGAGGAGTCATCGAGGCGATGGCCGGGAAGATCTTCCATTGCGGCGGTCCCGGCAACGGTCAAGCGGCCAAGATCACCAACAACATGATGCTGGCCATCTGTCTGGAGGCGACCTGCGAGGGCGCCGTGCTCGCCGAGCGACTAGGCCTTGACCCCACGACCTTTCAGCAGTTGGCCGCGGTGTCCTCCGGCGACAACTGGGCGCTGCGTACCTGGTATCCGGTGCGGGGCGTGGTCGACACAGCGGCGGTGAACCGGAACTTCGAGGGCGGCTTTTCCACGGCGCTGCTTCGCAAGGATCTGGGTCTCGCGCTTGAGGCGGGCAAGAGCACGTCAACCGAACTGAGTTTCGCCACCGCGGCCGCGGCCCGACTGGACCAACTCGTCGCAAAGGGGTGGGAGTCAAAGGATTGCTCGGTGATGGTGAAGCTCATCGATCCGGCCGGAGACATCACCGGCACTCCGTAGCGTCCAGCCATCATCCTGCGCCACCATCCAGCTGAACTTGATTGCCGCCACCGACTGAACCCCCAACACCGAGGAGCTCAATGATGAGTGACATTCCGACGTCCGCCGCGCGGCCGTCCGACCACGTCAAGATCACCGATGATGTCGCGCCACCCGCCGGCTGGAAAACACTACGGAAGGTCGTCGCTGCCTCGATGGCCGGCACAGTCGTTGAGTGGTATGAGTTCTTCGTCTACGGCACCATCACCTCGCTCGGCGTGTTCGGAGTGGTGTTCTTCCCAGGTCAGACGGCGAAGACCGGGCTGATCTACGCGTTCTCCACCTACGCGATCGGGTTCATCGCCCGCCCGCTCGGCGGCCTGGTGTTCGGCCATTACGGGGACAAGATCGGCCGCAAGACGTTGCTGCAGTGGTCGATTCTGATCGTCGGGGTCAGCACCTTTTTGATGGGCTGCATCCCCACCCACCATGCCATCGGCTTCGGCGCTCCGCTACTACTGGTGATCTTGCGATTCATCCAAGGTTTCGCTGTCGGCGGCGAATGGGGGGGTGCCATTCTGCTGATCTCCGAACATTCGCCGAACGCCCGCCGCGGCTTCTGGGGCAGCTTCCCGCAGGTCGGCGTTCCACTGGGCAACCTGCTGGCCACCGTTGTGCTGCTGGGGCTGAACGCGGCGCTTGACGACCGTGACTTCAACGGTTGGGGCTGGCGAGTGGCGTTCTGGCTGTCCGCGATCATCGTGCTCGTCGGCTGGTGGATCCGCCGCAGCGTCGAGGACGCCCCGATCTTCAAGGAAGCCAGCACGCGCCAGGAGGAACTGGTCGCCAACAGGGTCGCCTTCATCGACGTGTTCCGCTTCTACCCGCGGCAGATCATCACCTCGATGTTGATGCGGGCCGGCGAGAACGTCCTGTACTACACGGTTGTCACCTTCTCCATCACCTACCTGGTCGGCGTCGGGATCAAGGCGGTGCCGATTCTCGGCTTCATGCTGATCGCGCACACCATCGAGATATTCTGGATCCCTTACGTGGCGAACTGGGCCGACAAGATCGGTCGGCGTCCCGTCTACCTGGCCGGGTCGGTGTTGATGATCGTCTACGCCTGGGTCGGCTTCCTGTTGTTCAACGGCAGCCGCAACGGTGGATCCTCGTGGTGGTTCACCATCGGCCTGGTAGCCGGCGTACTGGTGCACGGGCTGATGTATTCGGTACAGCCGGCCATCATGAGCGAGATGTTCCCGACCAAGATGCGGTACACCGCCGTGTCGATCGGGGCACAGCTCACCAGCGTGTTCTCCGGCTCGGTCGCCCCGTTGATCGGCGTTGCGTTGCTGACGAACGTCGCGGCGAAGGGTGCGCCAGTCACCTCATCGAACTCCGGCACAGGTTGGGTCTCTGTCTACCTGGCGGCCATGGGACTGGTCTCGCTCATCGGAACGCTGATGTACAGAGAAACCAAGGGTCAGGATCTGGCCCAGGTCGACGCGGCAGACCCCCGGCTGGTGAAGGCGACGGCCAGGTAGCCGGCAGCACTGGGACAATCGACCTCATCGCCCCGGCAGCCCGGCCGGGCAAGGAAGGAAGCATCCCCAATGACGACCTCAACTGCGACGAAGGTGCTCGACCAGCCGATGCTGATCGGCGGACAGTGGGTTGCGGCGGACGCCGGCGAATGGATCGACGTGGTGTCGCCCGGCGAGCGGTCCGTCACCCTGGCCAGGGTGCCCCGTGGCAGGGACGCCGATGCGGACAAGGCCGTCAGGGCCGCCAGGAAGGCCTTTCCGGGCTGGCGCGACGTGCATTTCAAGGAGCGGCAGAAGGCGCTGCTGAAGAGTGCCGACGCGCTGGAGGCGGCGGCCGAGGAGCTGTCCGTGCTGACGGCGAAGGACACCGGCAACGCCATCCGCACCCAGGCAAGGCCGGAGTCGCAGACGCTGGTCGATCTGTTCCGCTACTTCGGGGGCATCGCCGGTGAGTTCAAGGGCGTCAGCCTGCCCACCGGCAGCGCACAGCTGCAGTACACCAGGCGGGAACCGCTTGGTGTGGTGGCCGGCATTCTGCCGTGGAACTCGCCGCTGATGATCGCCGGCTTCAAGACACCGGCGGCACTCGCGGCCGGCAACACAGTGGTTCTGAAGGCCGCCGAGGACGCACCGCTGACGATTCTGAAGATGGCCGAAATCTGCTCGGAGTTCCTGCCGGATGGTGTGCTGAACGTAGTGACGGGATTCGGTGCCGAAGTCGGTGAGGCACTGGTTCAGCATCAGGACGTCGACAAGGTGTCCTTCACCGGATCGACAAGGGTCGGTAAACACGTCGCGCAGACCGCAGGCGAGCGGATCAGCCACATCTCGCTGGAATTGGGCGGCAAGAGCCCGTCCATCGTGTTCCCTTCGGCAGCCAGCGGCGCGGACCGAATCGACGCGCTGGCAACGGGTTTGCTGGCATCCACCCGGTTCGCCCGGCAGGGTCAGTCCTGCACGGCGGGCTCGAGGTTGTTCCTGCACGCCGACATCTACGACGAGGTGATCGGCGCTGTGGCGGACAAGGCCAGGGCGATGAAGGTCGGCAACCCGCTGGACGAGGCAACCGACATGGGCGCCATCATCAACCAGAAGCAGTTCGACCAGATCAACGGCTACATTGCCGAGGGCAGGGGACAGGACGGCGTCAAACTGGCGCTGGACTGCCAGACCAAGATTCCAGCCGGTCTTGACGGCTTCTACCAGGGGCCGACCATCTTCTCGATGGTTGACAACTCCTGGCGGATCGCGCAGGAGGAGATCTTCGGCCCAGTGCTGGTGGCGATCCCATGGAAGGACCGCGACGACGTGATCAGGATGGCCAACGACTCGCACTACGGTCTGGCTGCCTTCGTCTGGTCGCAGGACCTCACCGAAGCCATCGACACCGCCCATCGCATCGAATCCGGCTGGGTACAGGTGAATCAGGGCGGCGGTCAGGTGATCGGCCAGTCCTACGGCGGCTACAAGAGCTCCGGCGTCGGCCGCGAGGTGTCGCTGGAGGGCGCGATGGAGGGCTTCACCCAGATCAAGCAGATCAACGTCAGCCTGGGGTAGTTGCCTGCAAGAAAGTGGCCGCTCGATGGCTGTCCAGGGCGCGCGACCCGCCCGAATCGGCATCGAGGGGCCACTTTCTTCGACCGGCTACCGGCGACGGTCGTGAGGGTCGGCGGCAGCCGGTAGCGTCAAGAACCGTGGCCGACGATCTGGGACTTTTCGCGGCGCCGGTGCGCGAGAGCTCCGAGGCGATTCCGTCGGGGCCGGGCTGGCGGCCGGGCCAACCCGTCGATCCACATGCCCCGCTTGCCGTCCGGATGCGGCCGGCAACGCTTGACGAGGTACTCGGCCAGGATCACCTCCTCGGTCCGGGTGCGCCGCTGCGCCGGTTGGTGCAGGGCGGCGCACCATCCTCGATGCTGCTGTACGGACCTCCGGGTACCGGCAAGACGACGCTGGCCACCCTGGTAGCCGGGGCCACCGGCCGGAACTTCTCCCAAATGTCAGCGCTGAACGCCGGCGTCAAAGAGGTGCGGGCGGTGATCGCCGATGCCAGGGAGTGCTTACGGCGAACCGGAGAGCAGACGGTCCTGTTCATCGACGAGGTGCACCGGTTCTCCAAGACCCAGCAGGATTCCCTGCTCGGTGCTGTCGAGGACAGGACGGTGATCCTGATCGGCGCGACCACGGAGAACCCGTACTTCTCGGTGGTGTCACCGCTGCTGTCCAGGTCGCTGGTGCTGCAGCTGCGACCGCTGTCCGACGATGACATCGGCACGCTGATCGACAGGGCCCTGATCGACGAACGTGGGTTGGCAGGACGGGTCGCCATCGCTGACGAGGCCAAAGCGCACCTGGTGGCGCTGGGCGGCGGTGATGCGCGGCGGTCGTTGACGGCGCTGGAGGCGGCGGCCGACAGCGTGCTCGAGGACAGCGAAAACCTCGAGTCCGTCAACAACACGGTCGAGCCCGGTGACGATGCCGCCGATGTCGACACCGGTTCGCCCGTGGTGGATCTGGCCGCTGTTGAACGCGCCGTTGATCGGGCCGCGGTGCGCTACGACAGGGACGGCGACCAGCACTACGACGTGATCAGCGCCTTCATCAAATCGATCCGCGGTAGCGACGTGGACGCGGCACTGCACTACCTGGCAAGGATGATCGAGGCTGGAGAGGATCCACGGTTCATCGCCAGGCGGCTGATGGTGCACGCCTCCGAAGACGTCGGGATGGCCGACCCGACAGCACTTCCGCTGGCAGTGTCGGCCGCCCAGGTGGTGCAGCTGGTCGGGCTGCCCGAGGCGCGAATCGCCTTGGCGCAGGCCACCATTCACCTGGCTGCCGCGCCCAAGTCAAATGCAGTGGTGATGGCGATCGACACTGCGATGGCCGACGTGCGGGCCGGCAAGGCAGGACTGGTGCCGCCGGCACTACGGGACGGCCACTATCCCGGCGCCGCCAAACTGGGCAACGCCCAGCACTACGTCTACCCGCACGACCTAGCTGAAGGGGTTGCGCGGCAACAGTATCCGCCAGACGAGCTGATCGGCACCGACTATTACACCCCAACCGGTCGCGGTGCCGAGCGATCGGTCTCCGAGCGATTACCCAAACTCCGTAAGGCGATCCGCGGGAGCAAGTGAGCCGACGCTGTTGTTGGCGGGGCCAGCTGTTCCTGCCGTTGCGGATGGGTCGATAGTGATCGTGTCGTACCTAGGGCGCCGGCCGTCGCGACGGTCCGCCGGACAGGAGAGCAGC
>JALYXB010000072.1 GCA_030947305.1 Actinomycetota bacterium
GGTGAAGATGTCGGAGATCTGCTCGGCGAGCTGTACCGTCACCGTTCGATTCACCGCGATCACCCCGCCGAACGCCGACACCGGATCGCACGCCAACGCCCTGGCGTGAGCATCGGTCACCCGCGCGTCGTCGCCGCCGGGTATCACCGCCACCCCACACGGGTTGGCGTGCTTCATGATCGCCACCGCCGGGTCGTCGAAATCGTTGACAACCCGCCAGGCCGCGTCCACATCGACGTAGTTGTTGTAGCTCATTTCCTTGCCGTGCAACTGTTCCGCGCTCGCCAAACCTGGCCGCCAATGCTTGTACAGCGCTGCCGGCTGGTGCGGGTTCTCACCGTATCGCAGCGAATGTTCGCGTACCCAGCTGGCGCCGGTCCAGGCCGGGAATCCCGCCGGATCCGGGCTGAGCACCGTTCCCATCCACGATGCGACCGCGACATCGTAGGACGCGGTGTGCGCGAAGGCCTTGCGGGCCAGCTCTTTTCGCTGGTCGAGGGTGAATCCGCCGGCGGCGAGGGCGGCGATCACGAAGGCATAGTCGGCCGGGTCGACGACCACTGCGACGCTCGGATGGTTCTTCGCCGCCGATCGCACCATGGCGGGGCCGCCGATGTCGATCTGCTCAACACATTCGTCGGGGGTTGCGCCCGATGCCACCGTCTGCCGGAACGGATACAGGTTGGAGATCAGCAGCTGGAACGGTTCGATGCCCAGCTGGTCGATGGTGCTCAGATGCTCGGAAACTCGGGAGTCGGCCAACAGGCCGGCATGGATGTTCGGGTGCAGCGTCTTGACCCGGCCGCCGAGGATTTCGGCAAATCCGGTCAGCTCTTCCACCTGGGTGACCGGCACATCGGTCGCCGCGATCTGCGCCGCCGTGGAACCGGTGGACACGATCTGGACGCCGGCAGCGTGCAGCGCCGCTGCCAGCTCCGGCAACCCGTCCTTGTCGTGCACCGACACCAGCGCCCGGCGGATCGATCGCCGGCCGTCGTCGGCGGCCGACGACCGCTGCCCCGCATTGGAGTCGGTCATGGGATCGATACCTTTCTGCCCGTGATCGTCCAGCCCTCGCGGGCCAACCGACCGACCTGGTCCACCAGTTGCCGACGCTCGGCGACCTTGATGCGCTCGGTCAGGGTGGCGACGTCGTCGCCGTCCTGCACCGGAACCGCGACCTGAGCCAGGATCGGCCCCGAGTCCACACCGTCGTCGACGAAGAACAGTGTCGCTCCGGAGATCTTGACGCCGTAGGCCAGCGCCGCTGCCGGGCCGTGGATACCAGGGAACGACGGCAGCAGCGCATTGTGGGTGTTCAGGTAGCGACCGGCGAATCTCTGCAGGAACATCGGGCCGACCAGCTTGAGGAAGCCGGCGGAGATCACCAGATCCGGCGTGTGTGCCTGCACTTGACCGGTGAGCGCCGCGTCCCAGGCGACGCGGTCGGAGTAGCCCTTGACCGATTCGATGAAGGTAGCGATGCCGGCAGCGGCGGCAAGCTGCAGGCCACCGGCGGATGCCCTGTCTGCTCCGACGGCAACCACCCGGGCACCGAACCCGGGCTCCTGCTGGGCGTCGATCAGCGCCTGAAGATTGGATCCGCCGCCGGAGATCAGCACCACGATGCGGAATGGGTCGGCCGCGGGAGTGTTGCTGGCTTCGAATTGGGGCACGCGGCGTCTCTCGTCTCGGTTCCGCACTGGCACTCGCCCCGGCACTGGCACCGGCATTGGCACCGGCATTGGCACCGGCACTGGCACGGCAGCGATTGGGCAGATGGCGACGCGGCAAGCCTAGTGATGCGCTCCGGCGTCGTCGGCGTGCGGGTCTGGCTCGGCGTCGGAAGGCGCGGCCGGGTCGTCCACCGACCGTTCGGCAGTGTGATCCTGCTGATGCTCCGCCGCCCACTCGTCCGCAGCGTCCGGTTGGTGCGACTCCGGCGGGGCAGACTTCAGTGGAGGAGAATCCTGAAATGTGGACGCCAGT
Source organism: Actinomycetota bacterium (assembly GCA_030947305.1). Taxonomy (GTDB): domain Bacteria; phylum Actinomycetota; class Actinomycetes; order Mycobacteriales; family Nakamurellaceae; genus Nakamurella. The sequence goes on from JALYXB010000072.1 coordinate 1,990, forward strand.
GGTGTTGATCGGGGCTCCGATAGGTCCTCCGGGGCGTTTGGCGGCCGGGTTTCAGGCTTTTCGGAATCCGCAATCCCCTCCGCGACTTCCGGATCCGCCGAGACCTCCGGAACCGCCGCGGCCGTCCAGGGAACACTGCCCCAGCCGGCGACGGCTGCGAGTGCGCCGCCGACGGCGGCCAGCCCGCCGAAGACCACCACCCCGACCCAGAGCGGCACGCCGAAATGCGCCCACCGGCTGCCCTGGACTCCCCCGCCGGCGACCGCCGCCAACACTGTGACGCCCGCTCCGGCCACCGCGGCCGCCGTCACAGCGGCCAGCACCCGATCGCGCCGAACCAGCAGCCGGCGGACGGCCACAAGGCCGATCATTGCGGCGGCGGCGAGTGGGAAGATCGCCAGCAGCAGCCCGAGCGGCGACAGCCCTCGGGAGCTGGGTACCGCCGCCAGCAGCGGCAGCCCTGGCAGGTTGATCCCGGTGGTGCCGAGCGGCGAATACGTTCCTGCGCCGATCTGAAATCCGGCACCTGTCGAGTAGCCGGCCCCGGCGATCACCGCGTTCGGCAGATACGACAGGCCAAGGAGCACCATCCCGACACCGTCCCCCACCGAAGGCGCAGCGATCGACGACAGGTCGATGGCGGTACCGAAGGACAGCGCGAGGCCAGCCACCACCCCGATGCCACCGCCGGCCAAGATCAGCAGCAGGCCGGCCCCGCCGGAGCGCAGCCCAAGCTGCAGCCAGGCCGGCGCCAGCGCCCGCCAGCGCTCTCGGCTCAGCCGCCCCCGCAGCAGCACTCCGGAGAGGGCAGCGACGATGCCGAGCAGCACCGGCGCCCAGCCGCGTCCCACATTTTCCGCACCGGCGGGTGCCAGTGATGACACCGCTGCCGTGACCACCGCGCCATACACCAGCCCTACCAGTACCGCGCCGGACAACTCAGCCGGCAGCGTCACTCCCGGTCGCCGGCCGGCGTTGGCGGCCGATGCCACCGTGCCGAAACACACCGCCGTCAGCAACAACGGCGCCGCGGTGACGGCGATGCTGCCGATCGACGGCGGCAGGAAGTTAGCCGCGCCCAGAGCGGCGATCGCACCCCGTAGCACCGTGCCGGGCGAGCCGCTCGACGGGGTGACGGCCCACACCAGCACCCCGACACCGCAGGCCAGCACCACCCCGGCGGCAGCGGCGGCGAACGCCCGCAGCACGCTGCCGGCCAAATGTCTTGACGCCGATCGGGCGTCCGACTGGTCGGATTCGGATCCACCGCGAGGCACCGAGCGGGTCGCCGACCCGGGCGGTGCGGAGATGGAAGCCGGTGACATATCCCCCACCTTCACACGTCATGTTGGCCAACCGGAACCGCACACGCCGTTGGTCGAAGAAGGGCGCGTCCCTGTCGGGAAACGCGCCCTTCCTCTGCTGTGCTCGAACGTCAGAAGCGAACCTGCTGGGTGACATCCGGGTTGTCGTCCGGGTTGCCGGGTGGGTTGTCCCTGTCGGCCGGCTTGGACAGGTTCGGCAGGCCGCCGCCGGCCGCCGGGGCCGAACCAGCTGCGTCCGCCGACGGTGATGCGCCGGCGTCATCCAACGCGCTGCCGCCCTGGTAGGACGAGCTTTCCGGCGGCGCGTAGCTCCCGGTACCGGTCGGCATCGAGGACGCCGGCACGATGCTGGTGGCCCCTACGTCCTCCGAGTCGGTGTCGGAACCGATCGACTCACCGGTCGACGCATCTGCATAGCCGGAGCCGTAGCTGCCGGTCCCGCCGTAGCTGCCGGTCCCGCCGTAGCCGCTGGCCGTAGCCGGTGGGCCGTAGGAACCGGGACTGCTCTGCTGAGCCTGCTGGCCGAACGACGGTGTCTGGAACCCACCGGTCTGGCCGGGCTGGCTGAACTGCGAGGGACCGCCTTGGCCACCAGGACCGTATTGACCAGGTCCGCCGGGTCCGCCCTGTGGCCCACCCGGCCCGTAGCCGGCCTGCCCGCCGACGGCCGGGGCGCCGCGCCGATCCGAGCCGTTCGAAGACGCCTTCATCACTTCGGCGTCGAACAACCACAGCACCACCGCGGCCGCCGCCTGCAGGAAACCGAAGATCAGCAACAAAATGATGCCGATGCCCTTGTTCACGCCTACCCCGAGAATGCCGTCCATCATCAGCGCGAACAGGGTGCCGATGAGAGCCACCACCGAGATGACGGCGACCGCGAAGGAGGCCTTCTGCCCCTTGGGCAACAGCGGCCCAAGGGCGAGTAGACCGGCAATCAGGAACGCCAGCGGCAGGTATCCGGCTCCGCCGCCATAGATGGACACGGAGTCGCCATCACCCTTGAGGTATGGCAGGAAGCCCCAGATGAAGTTGAGCACCGCAAGACCCCCGACCGCCAGCGGCAGGGTCTTACCGAGGTCCATCGGTTTACGCGGCGCCGACGGCGCCTGCGGACCACCGAAGCTGGGGCCGCCGTGACTCGACAGGTGTCCAGCTGACCCCCCGGGGCCCTGTGGACCACCGGGTCCTTGCGGGCCACCGGGGCCTTGCGGGCCACCGGGGCCGGGTCCACCGAGGCCGGGTCCGCCGGGGCCGCCGGGGCCTGGGCCCCACTGCTGCTGGCCTTGGCTGTGCTGTCCGCCGTAGGGACCGGGAGCTCCCTGCGGAGCGCCCCCCTGTTGGGGACCGTACGGAGCACTCATACCTACCTACCTCACTTGGGTGTCTTGGTCATTGCTCTGTCACTTGCTGATACCCATTGGGTAACTTACCGCCTCGGCCTATGCCGGGTAGCGAACACCGGCGCGACCGCCGTGCTCGGCCGGACTGCGAAAGAGAGGGTCACCCGAGGTGACCGGCGCTTTCGCAGTCGGGTGAAATGCAGTAGCGCCTCTCCTAGCCGAGAACCTCGCGCAGCAACCTGGCGGTTTCCGACGGTGTCTTGCCGACCTTCACGCCCGCCGCCTCCAGTGCCTGCTTCTTGGCCTGCGCGGTGCCGGCGGAACCGGACACGATGGCACCGGCATGACCCATGGTCTTGCCCTCGGGAGCGGTGAACCCTGCCACGTAGCCGACGACCGGCTTCGTCACATGGTCGGAGATGTAGGCCGCCGCTCGCTCTTCGGCGTCGCCGCCGATCTCGCCGATCATCACGATGGCCCTGGTCTCCGGGTCGGCCTCGAAGGCCTCGAGCGCGTCGATGTGGGTCGTGCCGATGACCGGGTCGCCGCCGATCCCGATGGCCGTCGAGAACCCGAAGTCCCGCAGCTCGTACATCATCTGGTAGGTCAGCGTGCCGGATTTGGACACCAACCCGACCGGGCCCTTGCCGGTAATGGTGGCCGGAGTGATGCCGACCAGCGACTCGCCGGGGGTGATGATCCCGGGAC
>JALYXB010000128.1 GCA_030947305.1 Actinomycetota bacterium
GACCTGCATAGTTGAAATTGGCCGCCACCTCGCCACAGACCTTGGCCACCGATGCCGGGGTCGACGGCTGCGGGGTGTCCTTGCGGAAGCGCTCGCCGATCAGCTCACCGGTGCTGAGGTTGACAACGCAGCCCTTGATCCCAGTGCCGCCGATGTCTATCCCGAACGCCTTTGTCGGTTTCCTGGTGGCCATCTGGAACTCCCTTCGTCGGCTCCGGCGGTCAGCTGGGGCAGGTAGCGGTCGGCAGCGGTGGAATCGGCAGCGGCGTCCGCTGGGCCATCGTCTGGCCCTCGATCACGGCCGGCGGGGTATCCGCCTGCTTGATCGCCGTCAGCTGTGCCTTGATCGCCTTCGAGGTGGTACTGAATTGGTACAGGGCTCCGATGACGATGTCGACAGAGGCATCTACCCGGTTGTCGACCACCAGCTGAGCACACGGCATCATCAGCAGCGCGGTCCTGGCGCCGAAGACGCCGGCCGGGCCGTAGCGGATCTCGCCGACGCAGCGAAGGTCGTGCGCCGGATACAGCGGGTCGTCGTCGACCTTGTCGATCGAGGCGAATCCCACGCCGCGCATTTCGTCGGACAAGGTCTTGGCCAACCCGCGTTGGTTCGATGCGTTGTACACGCTGACCTGCAGATTGGTCGGATCGGACGGTCGGGAATCGGCCAAGGTGTTCTTGTCGGTGAACGTTCCGAGAGTCGTCAACACCGCCGTCGACCGTGCCGTGAAGATGGCGGTGGTCTTGCTTGTCTTCGTTCCGGTGGCCCTGGCGGCGCTCGACGACCGGCTGGTGGTGGCGGCCGAGGTCGGCGCCGGGCCCGGGTGATTGCATCCGCTGCCGAGGCTCGGAGTGGGTTTGAGGGCCTGGAACCAGATGACGCCGGTGCCGATCAACAACATGACGATCACCAGGAGCATCGGCCAACGGCGGCGTCGGCGGTAGCGCGCGGCGGCAGGGTCGGTCGTCACGGTGCCAGGGTAGAGCCCCGCCGCGGTGCAGCCGTGCCGGTGGGTCAATGACGGGTATCGACGCGCCGAATCGTGGGCCTGCTGCGCGGCAGGCAGCGACGTCGGCTATGGTGCTGCCGCCGCCCAGCGCAGCGCGGCGAACGACGCACTTTTCGAACCGGGCACAAAAACAGCACTTCCAGCGTTAGCACCCCCGGTAACACCGCAACGAGGTTAGGAACGACCGATGGCTACCGATTACGACGCCCCGCGCCGCAACGAGTCGGATGAGTCCGGTGACGATTCGCTGGAAGAGCTCAAGGCACGGCGGAACGAGGCCCAATCGTCCGTCGTGGACGTGGACGAAAGCGACACCGCCGAATCATTCGAGTTGCCCGGCGCCGATCTCTCCGGCGAGGAACTCACCGTGAAGGTGGTGCCGAAGCAGGCTGACGAGTTCACCTGCAGCGTGTGCTTCCTGGTGCAGCACCGCAGCCGCCTCGCCTCCGAGAAGGCCGGCCGGCTGGTGTGCGTCGACTGCGCCTGATCCGGTGGCCGCCAGCTGCCACTGGCCGGCGGCGGCCGCTGCCGATGTCGGTCGCCTGATGCCGACTGATCGGCGACGCGGACGGCTGCAGCGGGTTACCGTTGTAAGCAAGCAGAAGCACTGCGCTGGCAGGCAACTCCAGGGGATGGGTGAAGAACGTGACGAAGGTCGGCAGTTGGCTGCGTCATCTGAGCACGGACAGCGACGAGGCCGAGGCGCAGAACCTCAGTGACGAGGTCGATGCGAGCGACGAGGCATGCCCGGCCGGAACATGTCGGCAAGGCGAGAAGGTCGCCCTCCTCGGCCGGCTGCGCTGCGTCGACCTGCGTCCTTCCGACTCGCAACCGTCGCTGACGGCCGAGCTGTACGACGGGACCGACGCGGTCCAGCTGATCTGGCTGGGTCGGCGATCGATCCGCGGCATCGAGCCGGGCCGCAGCCTGAAGGCGCGCGGCCGCATCTCCATCCGCGACGGCGTCAAAGTGATGTACAACCCCGAGTACGAGTTGCTGCCGGCCAGCTAGTGGACGACAACAACATCACCGCCCGGCCGGCATCAGCCGAACAATCGGCCTTGACCGACCAGTCAGAGTTGGCCGACCAGCCCAAACCGGAACGCGCCATGCCCACCGCCTGGGAGCAGATGGGCGGCTTGGGCGGCATGGTCGATTCCGCCATGCCGGTCGTCGTCTTCGTCATTGTCAACGTGCTGACGGGCCTCGGCTGGGCCATCGCTGCCGCCGTCGCGGCTGCCGTGTTGATCGCGATCTTCCGGCTGGTTCGCAAGGAACCCGTCGGCCAGGCGCTCGGGGGACTACTTGGCGTCGGCGTCGCCGCCCTGATTGCCCGGAAGACCGGCCATGCCAAGGGTTTTTTCTTGCTTGGCATCTGGTCGTTCGTCGTCTACGGCGCCGCGTTGTTGCTGTCCATCGTGGTCCGCTGGCCGCTGGTCGGGCTGATCTGGGAGAACCTCAACGGCCGCGGCAACGCCTGGCGCAAGGACAAGAGGCTGGTTCACAAGTACGACCTGGCGACCGGCCTGTGGGTGCTGATGTGCGCTGGGCGGTTCGTCCTTCAGCACTGGCTTTATGACACCGATCAGGTCGGCTGGCTGGCCGCCGCCAGGATCGTCATGGGCTACCCGCTGTTCATCGTGGTGATCGTCGGAACCGTGCTGATCGTCAACTCGGGCTCCGGGATGACGCCGATGCAGCAGTGGGCGCACTATCGCGATCAACGCAAGTCCGTACCGGCGAAGAGGGCGCTCACCTTCAAGGAGCGCTACACCATCGCCAAGGAGCAGTCCGAGCGCAAGGCCGGCGAGTAGCTCAGGTCAGCGCTGTAGCTCAGGTCAAGGCTGTAGCTCAGGTCAACGCTCGGCGGACGTCGTCTTCGACCTCAGGGGAGGCGACGAACAGCAGTTCGTCACCGGCTTCGACCGGTTCGTCCGGCGACGGGACGATAACCCGCCCGCCGCGCAGGATGGCCACCAACGCGGCATCTCTGGGGAGTTTCAGGTCCCGGACGGGTCGGCCCGCCATCGCCGTGCCCGGCGGTAGCGTCACCTCGACCAGGTTTGCCTGACCCTGCCGCAAGGTGAACAGCCGCACAAGATCGCCGACCGAAACTGCCTCCTCGACCAGAGCCGCCAGGATGCGCGGCGTCGATACCGCAACGTCGACCCCCCAGGCGTCCGTGAACAGCCACTCGTTGCGGGGATCGTTGACCCTGCCCACCACCCTGGCGACCGCGAACTCGGTCTTGGCCAGCAGCGACAGCACCAGGTTTGCCTTGTCGTCGCCGGTGCAGGCGATGGCCACGTCGCAGGTCTGTAGGCCGGCGTCCTCCAGCGAGGACACCTCACAGGCATCGGCCAGCACCCATTCGGCCGCCTCGATGCGATGCGGCTTGATGGCCTCAGGGTCACGGTCGATCAGCATCACGTGATGGCCGTTCTCCACCAACTCGGCGGCGATGGACCGGCCGACGGAGCCGGCCCCGGCGATGGCGATACGCATCAAGCACCTTCTTCGGGTGACTCGGCAGCCTGAGCCGCCACCTTTTTGGTGTTACCCGACAAACTGGCCGCGTAGATCACGTCGCCGTCCTGGATCACCGTGTCAGCATTCGGCAGCAGTCCCTTGCCGTAGCGAACGATGAAGGCGATCCGCACCCCGACCCCTTCTTCGAGCTGGCCGAGCGGTCGGCCGGCCCAGGCCACGTGGTACGGCAGGTTGACGATGGTGCCGGCACCGGACGGGTCTCGCCATTCCGAGATCAGCGCGTCCGGCACGATCGCCCTCAGCAGACGGTCGGTGGTCCACGGAACGGTGGCGACAGTCGGAATGCCCAGCCGTTCATAGACCTGCGCGCGTTTGGCGTCGTAGATTCTGGCCACCACGGTGGCCACACTGAACTGCTCGCGGGCCACCCTGGCGGCAATGATGTTGGAGTTGTCGCCGGACGAAACAGCGGCGAAGGCCTGTGCCTCGGTGATCCTGGACCGCAGCAGGGTGTCCCTGTCGAATCCGACACCGAGTACCTGCTCGCCGGTGAAGTCGGCACCCAGCCGGCGGAACGCCGTCTCGTCGCGGTCGATCACCGCCACCGAATGGCCGACCCGGTGCAGTGCCTGGGCCAGCGAAGATCCCACGCGGCCGCAACCCATGATGACGATGTGCACGGGAGAACCCTAACGCCCGTGACCCTGGGTCCCGCCAGGGACGTAGGCTTCCCCGCTGGAGGTGGCATGTGTCCAAGTTGACGACGGTGGCGAAGCGGCTGCTCGTGGGTCGCCCGTTCCGCAGTGACCGGTTGGCGCACACGCTGCTGCCCAAACGCATCGCGCTGCCGGTTTTCGCTTCGGACGCGATGTCCAGCGTCGCCTACGCACCGCAGGAGGTGTTCGCCACCCTGTCGGTGTCCGGGCTCGCCGCCTATGTGTATTCGCCGTGGATCGCCATCCTGGTGTGCCTGGTGATGCTGGTAGTGGTGGCGTCCTATAGGCAGAACGTGCACGCCTATCCCAGCGGGGGCGGCGACTACGAGGTGGCCACCACCAACCTGGGCGCGAATGCCGGCCTGCTGGTGGCCAGCGCACTGTCGGTGGACTACATCCTGACGGTCGCGGTGTCCACCGCCTCCGGGGTGGCCAACATCGGCTCGGCGATACCGGTGGTGGGCAACCACGCCGTGCTGTTCTCGGTGATCATCATCATTCTGGTGGTGACGGCCAACCTGCGCGGCGTGCGGGAGTCGGGCCTGGCGTTCGCGATCCCGGTGTACCTGTTCATCCTGTCGATCATCGCGATGGTGATCACGGGCCTGGTGCGATGGATCACGGGTTCGTCGATGCAGGCCCAGAGTTCGCATTTCGGCATCCCCGTCACACATTCGGTCGGTGGCCTCGCGCTGGTCTTTCTGCTGCTTCGGTCGTTCTCGTCCGGTTCTGCCGCACTGACCGGTGTGGAGGCGATCTCCAACGGGGTGCCCGCTTTCCGCAAGCCGAAGTCGAAGAACGCGGCGACCACCTTGGCCTTGATGGGCATCATCGCGGTCACCATGATGCTCGGTCTGGTGGTCCTGGCCAGGGTTACCGACGTCCACATCATCGATGTCGACACGGGCGTCAAGCTGATCGGTGCACCCTCCGACTACTACCAGAAGACGTTGATCGCACAGATCGCCCAGACCGTGTTCTCCGGATTCAAACCGGCGTTCTACGTGGTGTCCTTCGCCACCGGGATGATCCTGATCCTGGCCTGCAACACCGCTTTCAACGGCTTCCCCGTCCTCGGTTCGATCCTGGCGCAGGACAGCTACCTGCCGCGGCAGCTGCGTACCAGAGGCGACCGGCTGGCCTTCTCCAACGGCATCGTCTTCTTGGCGGTCGTCGCGCTGATGTTGATCATCGCCTTCCAGGCCAATGTCACCGCCCTGATCCAGCTGTACATCGTCGGTGTCTTCGTCTCGTTCAACTGCTCGCAGGCCGGGATGATCCGGCACTGGAACCGACTGTTAGCGGTCGAAAAAGAGCCGGCGCAGCGGCGGAAGATGCGGCGCAGCCAGGTCATCAACACGGTCGGGCTGTGTTTCACCGCTGTCGTGCTGGTGATCGTGTTGGTCACCAAGTTTCTGGCCGGAGCCTGGATCGCGATTGTGGCGATGGGGCTGTTGTTCGCGCTGATGAAAGTGATTCGCCGGCATTACGACAGGGTGGCCAGTGAGTTGGCCGCCACCGCCGACGACTTGGTGCTGCCCAGCCGCATCCACGGCATCGTGCTGATCTCCAAGCTGCACCTGCCGGCGATGCGGGCTCTTGCCTATGCCAGGGCAATTCGACCGGACACCTTGGAAGCGGTGATCGTCAACGTCGATCCCGAGGAGACTGCGGCGCTGGCGCAGGAGTGGGAGGACAGGAAGATCCCGGTGCGGCTCAAGGTGATCGACTCGCCGTTCCGGGAGATCACCAAGCCGATCATCGACTATGTGCGCCGGGTGCGTAAGGATTCGCCAAGGGATCTGGTGACGGTGTTCATCCCGGAATATGTGGTGGGCCGGTGGTGGGAACAGTTGCTGCACAACCAAACTGCGCTGCGACTCAAGGGACGACTGCTGTTCACCCCTGGGGTGATGGTGACCAGTGTGCCCTGGCAGCTGAAGTCGACGGAGGCGATCGAGCGGCGACTGCGGGACGCACCGATGGACGTGCCGCTGCACCAGACGGGCCGTCATGACAACTGAGCGGGCCGGGTGAGCGTCGATAGCCCGCAGGTCGGTGACCGAGCGACGCTAGACGTGGGCACGGTGGCACACGGTGGACACTGCGTGGCCAGGTGGGCCGGCAGGGTGGTCTTCGTCCGCTACGCGTTACCAGGCGAGCGCGCCGTCGTCCGCATTACCGACACCACGCACGCCGGCTACTTGCGCGGCGATGCGATCGAGATTCTGGACGCCGACCCGCGCCGGGTGACACCGCGCTGTGTGCACTTCCGGCCGGCCGGCTGCGGCGGGTGCGACTTCCAGCATGCCGACGCCGACCTGCAGCGCGAGCTGAAGGCAGCGGTACTGACCGAGCAATTGTCCCGGTTGGCCGGGATCGACCGGCGGGTGCCGGTGGAAGCGTTGCCGGGCAACGGTTTCGGCTGGCGGACGCGGGTGCGCTGGGCACTGGACGACGCCGGCCGGATCGGCCCGCGAGCCGCCCGCTCGCACCAGGTGGTCGCGGTGTCGGCGACCGAACCCTGCGAGATCGCCGCCGACGGGCTCTCCGAATTCGTCAGCGCACTGGATGTGCCGGCCGGACTGCGCGTTCGGCCGGTGGATCGTCGTCAGCGGCCGGGAGCGCGGCAGGCGCAGCCCCGCAAACTGCCTGAGGTGACGTTACTGCGGCCGCCGGGCGGCCAGCCGGTCGCCGTGTGGCCGGGTGGCTTGCCGCCGGTGGTGATCGAATCCGCTGTCGGACGCGAGTTCTCCGTTGCGGGTGACGGGTTCTGGCAGGTTCACCCCGACGCGGCAGCCGTATTGGCGGCAGCGGTCGGCGATGCGCTCGACGGTGTCGAGCTGACCGGCGGTTCGGCGTTGGACCTGTACGGCGGGGTCGGCCTGTTCGCAGCCGTGCTGGCCGCAGGCGTGGGAGCCGATGGCCGGGTGGTGACGGTCGAAAGTGACCCCGCCGCAACCGATCTGGCCGCCGCCAACCTAGCCGATCTACCGCAGGTGCTGGCCCAGACTGGTCGGGTGGAACGGTTCCTCGCCGGGTCCGATGAGTCGATCGACGCCGTGGTGCTCGACCCGCCGCGGTCGGGCGCGGGCCGCGCTGTCTGCGCCGCGCTGGCAGCGAAGGCCCCGAAAGTGGTCGTCTACGTGGCCTGCGACCCGGCGGCGCTGGCTCGTGATGCCGCCACCTTTGGTGAGCTCGGCTACCGACTGGACACCCTGCGGGCCTTCGACTGCTTTCCGCAGACGCACCACCTGGAGTGCGTCGCGCGGTTCCTGCCCGCTTAACGCTCCACCACCCCCGAGGTAGCGGAAACCTGTCACGCCGCGCCGGGAGTTCGCGGCGTGTCGTGCCAACTTTGCGCTACCTCGGGCGGGGTTGCCGGGCTTGAGGCTTTTACCCGGCGCGACGTAGCCAGTCGACGAGTGCGCCGGGCTTGTTTGTCATGATCGCGTCGACCCCGATCCCGGTCAGGAAAATCCAATCGGCCTCGTCGTCGGCGGTCCATACCGGGACCGCGATACCGGCTTCGTGGAGGGCGGCGACGGCAGCCGCCGGATCCGGCTGGGCTCGTAGCAGCTGGTGAGCAGGGTTGTAGCTGATTGCTCCGAGCGCCCGGCAGGCCGTGATCGGATCGTCGTCCCAGGCTTCGGTGAGCAGCCCGACCGGGCGATCGGGGGAAATCTGCCTGATCGTCGCCAGCACGTCCCGCTCGAACGACTGGGCAAGCACCCTGTTGCCGACGCCGGCGGCTCGGCAGACGTCGAGCACGGCGACCACCTCGTCCGGCGTGTGTGGACCCTTGAATTCCAGGAAGACCCTGCCATCCGGCGGCAGCTCGGCCAGCAGCATCGACAGCTCCGGCACCTTCTCACCGGCGAAGGTGGGGCCGAACCACGAGCCGGCATCCAGCGCTGCGATGTCGCGCCACAGGGCGTCGCGGACGCTCCCGGTACCAGAGGTGGTGCGGTCCAGGTCCTCGTCGTGCACCAGCACCGGAACGTTGTCCGCGGTCGGCTGAGTGTCGGTCTCCAGCCAATGGGCGCCCGCCTGCCAGTTGGCCCTGAATGCGGCCATGGTGTTTTCCGGCGCATCGGCGCTGGCGCCGCGATGTCCGACTGCAAAGGGTCGGCCGCCGGGGTCGGTCTGCAGCGGAGAGGTCATGGCGGCAAGCCTAGGTGGGTCCGCTGCCATCGCGCGGCAGCTGGCAGTACCGTCGGTGCTGGCCCCCGACAGATCAGGGGTCGGACAGATCAGGAGTGACTGTGCCGTTGATGGATCGGATCACCTCGCCGTCCGCAGTGCGTTCGCTGACGCCGGATCAGCTGGCGACGCTGGCCGTCGAGATCAGGGCATTCTTGGTCGAGAAGGTCTCCAAGCACGGCGGCCATCTGGGCCCCAACCTCGGGGTGGTCGAGCTCACCCTTGCGATCCACCGGGTGTTCGATTCCCCGGCCGACCCGATCATCTTCGACACCGGGCACCAGGCGTACGTGCACAAGATCGTCACCGGGCGGGCGAACAGGTTCGACGACCTCCGGGTGCGCGGTGGGCTGTCCGGCTATCCGAGTCGGCAGGAGTCCGAACACGACTGGGTCGAGAACTCCCACGCCTCCACCTCGCTGAGCTACGCCGACGGGCTGGCGAAGGCGTTCGCGGTGAAGGGCGAGTCGAGCAGGACGCCGGTGGCGGTAATCGGTGACGGCGCGATGACGGGCGGGATGGCCTGGGAGGCGTTGAACAACATTGCCGCGGGCAAGAACCGGCCGTTGGTGATCGTCTTCAACGACAACGGACGGTCCTACGCGCCGACAACCGGCGGGATGGCCGAACGACTGGCGGCGTTGCGGCTCAAGCCCGGGTACGAGCGGATGCTGGACTCGGTCAAGGCGACGCTGCCGAAGGCGCCGCTGATCGGCGGACCGCTGTACGGGATGATTCACGCCATCAAGTCGGCAATGAAGGACTGGCTGCTGCCGCAGAGCCTCTTCTCCGACATCGGACTGAAGTATGTGGGACCGGTCGATGGCCACGACGTGCAGGCCGTCGAGAAGGCGCTGCGGCGGGCGAAGGGCTTCCGCGGACCGGTGCTGGTTCACTGTGTGACGAACAAGGGGCAGGGATACCCGCCGGCGCTCGCCGACGCCGAAGAGCTGATGCACGGGCCACCGGCGTTCGATCCCAAGACCGGAAAGCCGTTGTCCGCCAGTGGTCTGAGTCTGGGTCAGGTGATGGGTCGGGAGCTGGTCCGGCACGCCGCCGTGCGGGACGATCTGGTGGCGATCACCGCCGCGATGGCCGGTACCACCGGACTCGGGCTGTTCGCCAAGGACTATCCCGATCGTTTCTTCGATGTCGGCATCGCCGAGCAGCATGCGGTGACATCGGCGGCCGGACTGGCCCTGGGCGGGCTGCACCCGGTTTTCGCGGTCTATGCGACCTTTATGAACCGGGCGTTCGACCAACTGTTGCTGGACTGCGCGCTGCACCGGCTCGGCCTCACGGTGGTGCTGGACCGGTCAGGCATCACCCAGGAGGACGGACCGAGCCATCACGGCATCTGGGACCTCTCGTTGGCCGCGATCGTCCCTGGACTGCGGGTGGCTGCCCCCCGCGACGAACCGTCGTTGGTCTCCGAGTTCGCCGAGGCGCTGGCCATCGACAACGGCCCGACCATGCTGCGCTACCCGAAAGGTGCTGTACCGCAAGAGGTTCCGGCGCTACACACTGTCGGCGGCCTCGATGTGCTCGCCGAACCGGCGGCCGGTGCCGAACGGGCAACGACCGACGTGCTGCTGGTGTCGGTGGGCGCGCTGGCCGGCGCAGCGGTGGAAGCGGCCGGCCGGCTCGCCGATCATGGCATCGCCGTGACGGTGGTGGACCCGCGCTGGGTACTGCCGGTGTCGCCCGATCTGGTGTCGCTGGCGGCCGACTTCGACCATGTGGTGACGTTGGAGGACGGCGGTCGTTCCGGCGGGGTGGGCGCAGCGGTGCGGGACGCGCTCGGACCGCGAGCCGATGTGCTGGTGATTGCCCTGCCGCAGGAGTTCCTTGAGCCAGGCTCGCGCGGCGAATTGCTCGCCGAGAAGGGATTGACCGGCCAAGCGGTTGCCATCCAGATCGCCGGCCACGTGTCCGACGGCGGGTTCGACCCGGCCGATGTCGGCAGCACGGATGTCAACGACGCCACTAGATCTGCGGTGGATTCCACCGGGACCATCGAGGCCTGACGCTGCCACTGGTGCCGGACGAGGCTGCCCCGATCGGTTAACTCGGCGGAAATCCGTTGGTACGGCCGGGTTTTCAGTTTGGCCCAGCCGTGTCGGCTGCGACGGCCCGATGACGCTTATCGTGGGCATCGACGATAGGTTGCTGACGGTGTTCCAGTGCGAGAACAACGCTGGCATGTGCTAGGACTGGGAGCCGTTCGGTTGCTGCAGGCGTCTTTCACCGCGCACAGATACAGCTTGCCCTCGGCGGTGGGGTGTTTGCAGCTCAATGGACACGTTCGCGATAGTTATGAGCACCGCACCCATTTGATGTTCACCTGAGTGATGGAGGTGAGACGCCGCCGCTTAATCCCACAATGGGACCTGAGCTACCAGAGACATAACCCCCGTCGACGTCTTTCTGGTCATCGGCGTCAACCCAAACGCCATAGAGCGGCAAGACTGGCCGCCATCTATCGCCAACAGTCACAGGACGAGTCGCTGGATTGCCCATTCAGGCCACCGCAAAACCGCTCCCGGTCAGGGATCGCCAAACGAGACCTGCATCTTGAGGTACCGATTTGTCAGCCATAGCCGTTAGAACGGCGTTAACCTTCACGATGTGATCGCAGCCCTTCGACCGTTGGAACACTCGGACGTTGATGCGCACTGCGCTGGCGAGGACGAACAGACGATCCGCTGGCACACCGGCGGCCGCGGAACTGTCGAGACCACCAAGGCACACTTCGACTGGCTGGCCGAGAACGCAAGAGTCGGCACCGGCAAGCGGGGATTTGGGGTCTGGGTCGACGATCGGCTGGCCGGGTACGTCGACGCCAACCCGGACGACGACGACGGTCTGCTGCCGAGCGACGTCAACATCTCCTACTCCGTGCACCCGTGGGCGCGCGGGAACGGTGTGGCCGGCGAAGCGGTAGCGCTGATCTGTGAGTTCATCCGCGGCCAAGCCCTCGGCCAGCGCGCCGCCATCAAGGTCGAACCCGAGAACACGGCCTCCGTCCGGGTCGCGCAGAAGGCGGGGTTTAGCTACAGCAACGACTTCGTCTCTGGTACCGACACACATCCAGATGGCACAGCTGTCACCTTCAGCTTGTACGTGCTGGCTCTCTGAGCGTCAGGTACGAGTGGCGCGAGGACGGCCCCGCGAATTGGCAACAGTCGCAAATTTTTCCACTACCCCAACCCCGTTATCAACCACTTCACCGACGAGTTTTGGCTGTCTACGAGGGGCGTACACGGGAACCTTTACATGGGCATACGCAGGCAACGGATGCATGACGATCAGCTACCGGTACCCACCGCGTTCGGGCTGCCGCGCACTTGCAGTCAACCGCTGGTCTCAACTCAGCCTGACATGCAGGGAGGCGACGAAACCCATTGTCCCACAACGTATCAACCAACTGCCGGTAACCGTGTGCCCGATGGACAGCGGTTGACGTGGCGTTCGATGGCACATCCTCCACGGGGCAGCGGGAGCCGTCTGGGTCATATATCGCATGGGCCGTTGTCCAGATGTCTTTCCCCACCGAGGCCCGGGTTCGCTGAATATGCAGCTCACGTCGACGGTCGCGTCAATTTCGCTGTCTTAACAATGCTGGTAACCCTCCCAATCGTGGGCAGTGACGCCTGGGGGTAGGTGCCCGATTCAGGAATCGGCCACCGGGCATCTCTGCACGCCAAACCGTGAAGGCCATCTACGCCGTCAGCACCTGGATCGACACCGTCTATAACGGGCGCAGGCGGCATTCAGCGCTGGGCCAGATCGCCAGATTGCTTGGGAACATCGACTCACCACCGCGGCCCCAACGGGCCGCCTAGCAAAATGTCCAGGAAACGGGGTCGACCCCAAGGGCAAAAGTCGCAGGCGGG
>JALYXB010000132.1 GCA_030947305.1 Actinomycetota bacterium
GCGGCGTTGGGTCGTCGGGCGGCGGCCCGGTTCGAGCATCGCAGCGGCCGCACGGTCACCGTCAACAGCCTGGTTGTGGACGGTGACCCTTGGGTGCTCATCATGGGCCGGCGCAACGGCCTGGAGCGGGCCATCTCCAACCTGCTGGACAACGCACTGAAGTTCGACACCGGTGACGGACCAATCGAACTCACCGTTACCGCCGACGAGGTGGCGGTGTCCGACCGGGGGCCCGGGGTCGATGCGTCTGACGCGGACAAGATTTTCGACCGGTTCTTCCGGGCCGACACTGCGCGCGGCCTACCGGGCTCCGGGCTAGGCCTGGCTATCGTGGCCGATGTGGCCGCCGCGCACGGCGGCTCGGGTTTCGTGCAACCCCGCGTCGGCGGCGGCGCCCGGATCGGGTTCCGGCTCGGCCCGGAGACCGTCTTACCGAACTCCAAACCGCATCCCGCACTCGGTTAGAGTCGCTGCGTCAGTGTTACGGGCATGCCCGAGACCGCCACTGCACTGACACCGGCCCGCCCCGCCCAACCTCGGGCCGGGGTCCGCCGGCGCGTCGGTGCCGCATTCGTTGCCGCGATGATCTCCGTGTACCTGGTGGTGGCCGGCCCGACGATGCTCACCGCCGTCGGCACCATCACTAGCGCATCGCCGGTGTGGTTGTTCGCCGGACTGGCCGCCACCGCCGGGTCGATGGTGGCCTTCTCCGCGCTCCGCGGCCGGACCCTAGCCGTCGGGGGCGCCCGAATCTCACTGCGTCGGACGGTGGCGGTCAGCTACGGCGCCGGCGCGGTGCACACCACGCTGCCGGTCGGCGCGATCTTCTCCACCACTTACGCCTTCCGGCACTTGAAGGCCTGGGGGGCGTCGACGTCGGCCACCACCTGGTCGATGACCATCACGGGCCTGCTGTCGACCCTCACCCTCAGCTCGGTCGGCCTGCTCGGACTGGCCTTGACCACCAGCAGCGGCGGCTCGCCGTGGTGGCCGATCATCGAAATCGCCGCAGCCGCTGGTTTGATCCCGTTTCTCGTGCACGTTTCTCGCCACCTCGACACTCTGACCGTTCTGGCCAAGCGCGGCCTGATCCAGATCAACCGGATGCGCCACCGACCCGCCGAGACCGGGCTTGCCCGGATGTCCGAGATGGTCGATGACCTGCGAGCAATCCGCCCGTCCGGACGCGATTGGCTGGTCTGCGCCGCGATGGCCCTGCTGAACTGGGTACTGGACCTGGCGTGCCTGGCAGCCTGCTGCGCCGCGGTCGGCGTCCACGTCGGCATGCCGGCGCTGCTCATCACCTACACCGCCGGAATGGCCGCGAGCAGCCTACTGCCGTTGCCGGCCGGGCTGGGCGCGGTCGAAACGGCCATGACCGTAGGGCTTGCCGTCGCCGGAGCCGCGGCCTCACCCGCGCTGGCCGCCGTGCTGCTGTATCGACTGCTGTCCACCGGGAGCGTCGTGCTGATCGGTTGGCTGGTCGTGGCAGCCCAGCAGTCGCGATCGGCTCGCGCCGTCACCCAGGTCCTGAGGACCACTCACAGCGAACTCCGGTGCAATGCCTGACTTGACACACCCCTGTCGAAGTCTGCCGAAACCAGACGTTCGGGTCGGCACTGGAGCTGCACAGAAGCCGCACAGCAAAGTGACCGGAAGTTGACAGCCAGGTGCCGGACCCTTTGGTTCATGAACACTGGCACGATCAGATTGCCGGCCACCTGCCGGCGAGGTCAGCGATGACCGCACTGGCCACTCCCCGAACCGATCCCATCGCTTCCGGCGTGGCCGTTGACTCGCGACGAGCACGGCTGGACGCCGGCGTCCGGCTCGGCACCCTGGTCGGTCTGTGGGCCGCTTTGCTGCTGGTGAGTTATTGGTGGGCGAGCGGCGGCGGAATTCAGGATCTGGCCGGTTGGGTGACCGGGCTGACCTCGACCGGCCGGCTGACCGGGCTGCTGGCTTCGGTGCTCTTGCTGGCACAAGTCCTGCTGATGGCGCGACTACCACTGGTGGAACACGCTTTCGGGCAGGAGCGTCTGGCCCGGCTGCACCGGTTCGTCGGGTTCACCTCATTCAACCTGATGCTGGCGCACATCGCTCTGATCACGTACGGGTACGCCGCCGGTCGGCTTACCGCGACGCCAGGCACGCTGTGGGATCTGACCGTTGACGATCCCGGCATGCTGCTGGCCGCGGCCGGCACGCTGTGCCTGATCATGGTCGTGGTCACCAGCGTCAAGGCGGCCCGCCGCAGGCTTCGCTACGAGTCCTGGCATCTCTTGCACCTGTATGCCTATCTCGGTGTCGGATTGGCTCTGCCGCACCAACTGTGGACCGGTCGGGACTTCATCGGCTCGACCGCCCGCATCGTCTTCTGGTGGACCCTGTGGGCGGCCTCGTTCGGCGCTGTACTGATCTGGCGACTGGGACTGCCCCTGTGGCGCAGCGCCAGGTACCGGCTGCGGGTGGTCTCCGTGGTCCCGGAAGCGGCGGACGTACTGTCGGTCTACCTTGCCGGCCGCGGGATCGCTCGGCTGAACGTCGAGGCCGGCCAGTTCTTCAGTTTCCGGTTCCTGAACGGTCGTGGGTGGAGCAGGGCCCACCCGTACTCCCTGTCGGCCGCGCCCGACGGGCGCCACCTGCGGATCACCGCCAAATCGGTCGGCGACGGCAGCCGCGCCCTGGCCATGCTGAGACCCAACACCCGGGTACTGATCGAGGGTCCCTACGGCCGGCTCAGCGCCCGCACCCGCACCCGCCGGCGGATGGCCTTCATCGGCGCCGGGGTCGGCATCACACCGCTGCGGGCGCTGGCCGAAGCGTTGCCCTACAACAACCACGATGACGCTGTACTGCTGTACCGGTACTCGAGACAAATGCTGTTCGAAGCTGAGTTCCGCGCGTTGTCCGAACAACGCGGCCTACGCGTGCTTCTGCTGCCCGGCCACCGACGCGCAGCCGACTCCTGGCTCACCGACGCCGCCGGCAACGTCGACGACCTGACCGCGCTGAAGTTCTGGATCCCCGATGTCGCCGATCGCGACGTTTACGTCTGCGGACCGCAGGCCTGGGCCGACGACGTCCGCCGGACCACCGAAGCGGCGGGACTGTCAGCCGACCATTTTCACGTCGAAAGGTTTGGTTGGTGACCATGAAACGAATCGTGATGTTCCTGATGAGCACATTGACCGTGCTGGTGCTGCTGTTCGGCTACCACACGTCGACCTCCTCCAAGATGGCGGCGGCGAGCGACTTCTCGGCCGTGGCGCCGGTTCGGGCAGGTACCACCACCGAAGCCACCAGCAGCCCGAGCTCCACCGTCCCATCCACCGGTTCGACGGTCGCGACCACACCAGCCGACAGCACCGAAGGGACGAGTTCGACGACGTTGACAACTGCGAGCCCGACCACCACCACGAGTTCCAGCAGCACCGCATCCACGGTGACCGGCAGCGCCGCCGACACCCGATGGGGTCCGGTTCAGGTGAAGGTGACCGTGAACAACGGCAAGATCATCAACGTCGAAGTGGTCGAATACCCCAACGGCAATGGCAAAGACCTGCAGATCAACGCCGAAGCGCTGCCGATCCTGGTTCAGGAAACTCTCACCGCGCAAAGCGCCAAGATCGACATGGTCAGTGGAGCCACGGTCACCAGCGGTGGATACGTGACTTCCCTGCAGAGCGCGCTCGATCAGGCCGGCCTTGCATGACCACCGATACTCTCGAGCAGCCGACGGTCCGGTACGTGGAACACGTCATGGGCCTGCCGATCAGCCTGGCTCTACGGGGGCGGCACACCAGCGACGGGGCCGCTCGTTCGGCCTGGGTCGAGGTGATGGCCGAATTGCGCGAAGTCGACCTGACATTCAGTACTTACCGGTCTGATTCATTGATCAGCCGGCTCAATCGCGGTGAGATCACCGAGGACGACTGCCCACCCGAAGTCGCCGAGGTGCTGGCCCTTGGAGCGACGGCCCACCAGGAGTCGTTCGGCGCGTTCAACATTCGCCGACCAGGACCTGACGGCCGCCCGAAATTGGATCCC
>JALYXB010000156.1 GCA_030947305.1 Actinomycetota bacterium
TACAACGGGTGCAGCTCTCCATGCCGGTGTGGGAGCAATCCGCCGTGCATCGTCCCGATCACGCCGCGGCTGTGGGCGTGGATTTCACCGTGTATCGGGTCACTCAGCGCTAAAGGCCACGGCGCGAGTGCGCGATCCTTCGCTCGGCAGAGCTGACCGGGCGAGTGTGTCAGGTCGAGTCGGCAGGTCACCGACTCGTCACCAGCCATTCCTCCAGCTCGGTCCGCGGTACTGCCGCCGTCCTGGTGATCCGGCGGCGATCGGCAAGCAGCCCTGGCAGCATCCGCAGATATGACCTGAGCACTCTGCCCCGCGCTGCGAGCGGTCCGAGTGGGGGGCGGCGACGGGTACGGACACCCTGGACGGCCGCGCGTGCGGCCATCTTGCCCGTTCCACCAATGAACCGCAGCACGCCCTTCGCCGCCCGCGGTCCGCTCGCGTCCTTGGTGAGCGTCAAAAGCCGATTGCGTTCGACATGGAAGACCCAGCTGGGAGACCACGGATTCGAACTCGCACCGTGATGATGCCGCAGGACCGCGTCCGGAACGTAGAGAATGCGACCACCGGCCGCCCGTAACCGCCACGAGAGATCGACGTCCTCGTAGTACATGAAGTACCGTTCGTCGAACCATCCGGCGGCGCTGCCGGCGTCGGTGCGGATGGCCACGCCGTTACCGCAGGCGGTAAAGACCTCTTCGGTCGTCTGGTATTGCCCCTCATCGATTTCCTGGAAGCCGCGGTCGGCGCCCGCTCCGTCGACGAAGACGATCCCGCCGACGTTGTTCACCACATCGAGGGTCGGCACATCCGATCTCACGATTAGTGCGGCCTCGACGGTTTCCCGATCACCATCCGGTGCGGACACCGTCACCGATTCTTCACCGACCGAAAACGTCACCTCCTTGGCCTGGAATGCCGCTGTGCTGACGGTGATGACGTGGGTGGGCTGTTCGCCGGCGGCTGACCGATCGCCGGGTACCGGCAGCGGCACCAGGAATTCGCCGGTAGGGCGCGACCATCGGTACTGTTCGTGCGCTGTGCCCTCCGGTCCGTAGGTGCCCCTTTCGAAGAGCACCTTGTCGGTGACCGGCTGTCCGTCGACATGCACTTCGTAGATCTTGACCCCCAGCTCCCGCGGATCGGCGCCACCGGGACGGAAGGCCTCGGTGGAGAACTTCACCTGGACGAAGCGGGGCATGAAGATGATCTTCGAGGAAGTGGCGACCAGGGTGCCGGTAATGTCGACCTCCAGTGGGGCCAGCAGCCGCCGCAGCCAATCCGGTTCCGGAATCGCGTCGTTGTTGAGCAACACCGCGTACTTGGTCGTCACCGAATTGAGGGCGACGTTGTTGCCGCCGGCGAACCCGCGGTTGCGGTAGGAGACCATCAGGTCGACGTTCGGATATTCCTCACGAATCAGGTCGCGGGAGGGATCGGCGGACGCATTGTCGACGACAACCGTGCGGAACGACCCGGCAGGCATGTCCTGGGCCGCGAGGCCGTCCAGGCACGGTGGTAGCAGCGGGGCTCCGTTGTAGTTCACGATCACCACGGTGGCGAGCGGATCACCGGTAGCCGCCGGCGGCTGTCGATGCCCCGGTTTTACCAGGTCGGCGACCGCGGCCGACTCTTCGGCGATGCCCACGTCCTGGGTGATACCTGCGTCGGTCACCGCGGTGCTCTGTGGATCCGTCGTCTCATCCATCGGCGGTCCGTCATCGGCGGGCGAACGTCCCTCGCCCGTCACGGCCAACGGCGCCTTGTCCATAGGGATCCCCCTGCTCGTCGCCGGCATGCCCACCGGCTTCCATGTGGTCGCACCCGTTGCTCATTTTCAGAGGTGCTGTACCGAAGAACCCGCATGAGGATACCGAGTAACGACTCGTTGCTTCGCCCGGCCTGCCCCTGGTTCTGATTCCGTAGTGTGACAGGTCCGGACGGACGGCTGTAACCGCTGCAGGAGGAACGATGGGCAGTCGCTATCAGCAGGACATCGACATGTCAGCTGAGAACAACACTCACACGATGCTCGTCCGGGCAGTGGGGAACAACAAGCGGGTGCTGGAACTGGGAGCCGCCTCTGGCTACATGACGCGCGTGATGCGCGGCCACGGCTGCCGAGTCACTGCTGTCGAGTACGACCAGAACGCTCGGGCCGAACTGTCCGAAGTGGCTGATCGGGCCATCATCGGTGACCTGAACGACCCGGCGCTGCTAGCGGGTATCGACGGCCAGTTCGACGTGGTGTTGGCCGGCGATGTGCTGGAACACCTGCTGGATCCGGTGGCGGTGCTGAGCGCCAGCGTCAGCCGATTGACGCCGAACGGCCGGGTGGTGATCTCGGTCCCCAACGTGTCCCACGCCGACCTGAAGTTGTCGCTGCTGCGGGGCACATTCAATTACACCGAGACAGGTCTGCTGGACAAGACGCACATCCGGTTCTTCACCTTCGACACCTTGATGGAGCTGCTGGCGTCCGCGGGTGTCGTACCGGTGAAGGTCGACAGAATGCACATCCCGGTTTTCGGCACCGAGCTGGCCGTACCGCGGGAAACCGTTGCGGCCGAAGTGCTCGCTGCAGCACTTCAGGCGCCAGAATCGGAGACCTATCAATTCGTCGTCACCGCCGTCCCGGCGGGAAGTCTTGCCGATTCCGCTACTTTCGCCCGCGCTGTTTTGGCGGATCAGCGCTCGGCCGCTGCGGATCGGGCCGCCAAGGCCTCGGCCCGAGAGATGGCGGCGATGGCGCGGGTCTCGCCGGATTTGCAGCAGCAGGCTGTGTTGGAAACGTTGCAGGCTCAGCTGGCCGGCACGAAACAGGAGGTGTCCGTCGCCCGGCAGGAGCTGCTCGCTGCCTGCAAGGCCGAGGCGGCCGCTGTGCGGGATTCCGATGAACTGCACCACCTTCAGGCTTATCAGGCGCAGATCGCCAGCGCTTGGGGTGGAGCGGCAGGTGAGCCACTGGAGTCGGTTGTGTCAAGAACCTTGACCGACGCGGCACAACGCACGGCAGCAGTGGAAGATGTCAACTCGCACGTCGCCGAGCTGACGCGCCGGCTACACCTCGAGCAGGCAGCGCGTGTCAGCGCTGAAGAAAGGCTCACCATGCTCCAGCACCTGGCGGACCGCAGCGTGTTCACCCGCAGCGTTGACACCCTGATGCCACCGCACTCCTGGCGACGGGTGGCCGCCGGCCGGGTGGCCAGGCTGCTGCGGCACGGATGACGGTTCGAATCGGCGGCAGCACCCCTTGCGGTGGCGCTCTAGGACAGCCGACCCCCGAGGTCGGTGGTGAGCGGAATCGTCCGGCGCCCGGGTGCACCTGACAGCATCGATTCCAACTCCCGGCGCGCCGTCTTCGCGGAGAACTGCCGGTCAAGGGCGGCCTGCCCGCTGCCGGCCATCCGGCGCCAGGCGTCGTCGTCGGTCAGCAGCGTGACGACGGCCGCGGCGAAGTCCTCCGCATCGTCGTGGAGGGCGACATCGCGGCCGACCTCCAGATCGACGCCTTCCAGCCCCACCCTCGTTCCGACCAGCGGAACTCCGTGTTCGATGGCCTCCGCGACCTTTCCCTTGACGCCCGCTCCGAATCGCAACGGCACTACCGCCACCCTTGCCGTGCGGTATACCGAGGCGATATCGGGCTGCCACCCCACCACTCGTACGCCGGGGGCCAGCAGATTCGCGACCGCCTCAGAGACATTCGCCCCGACGAGGGTGAATACCGCATCCGGCACGGCCTGACGGACAAGCGGGAACACCTTAGCGGCGAACCACTCGGCGGCATCAACATTCGGAAGGTGGGCGTAATTGCCCACCAGGATGATGCCGGCGCGGCCCTCGATGGTCGGATTCGGCACGGCGGTCTGGTGAAAGATCGATACCGTCCGGACGTCGGCATCCGGCGTCAGGGATGCCAGCAACCGGTGCTCGGCATCCGACACCACAACCGTGAAATCCGTTGCCTCGATGGCAGCGCGCTCCAGCACCCACTCGTAGTCGGCGAATCTGCCCAGCGTCCGGTTGTCCTCGACAATGGCCTGGCGCTTGAGCCGCAGCGCATGGAGGTCGACGGTGTCGTAGATCAGCACCGTGTCGGGACAGTAGCGGTAGATGTCGTCGAGGTAGCGGTGGGCCACGTGGGGGCGACACAGCATCGCCGCCACCAGCTGTGGACCGGCCTCCGAGAGGAAGCGATGTTGTTGTTCGGCGGTCGTCAAGACCGTCACACCACGTTGTTCGAGCTGTCGGGTGTAGGGCTGAAGTTCGCGGAGGTTCGCCGGTGCGAAATAGAGCGCAAACTGCATGTCCTGGAGCTGATCGATGATGGTCAGCAGACGGCGGGAGCCGGCATCCCTGTCCGGTGCCGGCACATCCGGCTCGCAAATCAGGAACATGCCGCGGTTTCGCCGATGGCGGCCGCGCCAGACGTCGCCGGCGTCGGTCAGCGGTCCGTTCGCGGCGAGTTCTGTTCGCCATTTGGTGTGGAAGGCCACCCTGTTGACGTGCTGGAATCTCTTGAGACCGCCTGCTCCGTCCGCGCCGTGTGTCCCGCCTTCGAGGTGAGTCACCCGTGACAGCGGTTGGATGACGGTTCGGCGGCCGAGCGATCTGACTCCGAACGACAGGTCGACATCTTCGTAATAGGCGGGCTGGTAGCGCGCATCGAAGCCGCCGAGGGCAGTGAATACCTCTCGCCGGATTGCGAAGGATGTGCCCGTGCAGTAGTCGACGTCGCGGAAGGTGCGGACCTCGCTCGAGTCCGCGTCGTATCCACGGCCGTAGTTCCAGGCCGATCCGTCGTCGAAGACGATGCCGCCGGCATCCATCACGCGGCCGTCCTGGTCCAGGATTAGCGAGCTGACCTGGCCCGCCGATTCGTCGGCATCGAGAGTTTGCAGTAGCGAGTCGATCCAGCCCTGGTGCACCCGGGTGTCGTTGTTGAGAAAGATCAGAATGTCGGTGGCCACCGATGCTGCGCCGAGATTGCAGGCGGCGCCGAACCCCGAATTGACCGTCGTCGTCACGACTCGGACCTGGCTACGATCTGCCAGTCGCTCGGCCGTGTCATCCGGCGAACTGTCGTCGACCACGACCACGTCGAAGGCAACGGGATCCGCCAGCGCCAGCAGCGAGTCGAGGCAGGCTGCGGTCATCGCCCAGTTGCCGTGGACCGGAATGATCACCGACGCCCGCGAGACGGTCGGAGGTTCGATTCCGTCGAGTCCCACCGCCACCTCCTGGCGGGAATCCCGGATGGATCTCCCGCAGCCAGAATAGACGAAACCGACAGCCGGCAGCTGGTGCCAGCCACCTGGGCCGCGGACGGACGAGCGGCAGGCGCTGCGCTCCGACCGATACGTATGCTCGGCCGGTCGGGGCGTCCGATCCGTCCGATGGAGAGCGGTGGTGGGAACCGAGACCAGCAGCCAGCGTTGGCGTTTGCCTGCCCCCGGCATCGCCCGGGTTGCCGCCGGCCCCACCATCGGCTGTCTGCTGGTGCTGGGGCTGTACGGGGCCCTGCCCGGCCAGCTTCCCGACGCCGCCGCCGCGATGGGCGGGCTCACCACCTGTGTCGGGGAGAACTTTCTCGGCAATCTGGTGCGGTGCCATGCGGTCGGCTACCCGGCCAGCGCCGAGACGGCGTTCGGGCTGCCGTACAACCTGCTGGCAGGGCTGTTGCAGGCGCTGGGCGCCGACCTTGCCACGGCCACTCGGCTGGTGTGGGCCGGCACGCTGGTCCTTGGCCTGTGGGGCTGCCGCCGGCTCCTTGACCGTTTCACCGAGGTGCACTGGATCGCCTGGGTCGGAGCGTTCGCATTTGTGGTGGCGCCCATCGTTTCCGGGCAGGCCGGGTACGGGCCGCTGCAGCTGGGCTTCATCCTGACGCCCTGCTACCTGCTGATCGACGTCAGGTTCCTCGAGTCGCTGTCCGCTGCATTAGGGCCGAAACGGATTGTCCGGCGGGGTATCGCCGTGCTCGTCGTGCGCATTGTGGCCCTGCTGCTGGATCCGTACAGCTTCGTGATCGCCACGCTGCTGATCGGGATCGTCTACCTGTTTTGGCTCGTCGACCAGCTGCGGGCGCGCTCGTTCGGGCCGGCAGCGGTGGCCGCTGTCACCCTCGCCCTGACCGGGGCCGTTGCCTACCTGCTGTACACCAGCTCCGCGTCGGTGGCGGGGCTTACCCCGATGACGATCGACTTCTTCCGGGGCCAGGGCGTCGACATCGTCCCGCAGCTGGTGCCGGCCGGATCACTGTGGTGGTCGCGGCTGACCGGCCTGCAGCTGTCGATCCTGCCGATCAACGCCTACAGCGACGGACACAATCTCTCTGACGTTTTCGTCGGCTATGTGCTGCTCACCCTGGCCGTCGGCGGGTTCATCCTCGCCCTGCGCACCCGCGGATCGGCAGCGTGCTGGCGCGGGATTGTGGTCGGTGGGGCCGCCTGCGGGTTGCTCGCGTTAGGTCCGTCGCTGAAGATCGGCGACTTCAGGAATGTCGCGGAGCCGGCCAAGATTCGGGCCGCCGATTACCTGATGCCCAAGGATGCCGCCACCGCCACCACGCCGTGGTCGCGGCTGTATTCCTGGCTACCGGGCGTCGACCAGATGCGGGCGCTGTACCGCTGGGAGCTCGGCGTGCGGATCGCGCTTGTGGTGCTGGCCGTGATGGCCCTCTGCTGGCTGGCCAGGCGCGGCGGCCGGTGGAGGGTGGTGGCGGTGGTGGCTGCCGGGCTGCTGGTGGCGGAGGCTGTGCCGAGTGTGCCGGACCGGATCAGCGCGACGCGCCGGAGCCTGGCGACGGTGCGCGGAATTCAGCAAGATCTCATCGATCCTTTGCGCCAGTACACCAAGCCGGGTGACCGAGTTGTGTTGTACGGACCCGGCGGGGTGAGCCAGGGCGCAAACGACTACCTGGCCAACACGGTCTGTCCTGGTCTTCAGATCCGCTGCTACAACGTCGGCGGCGACAAGGCGGCGGCGGACGTGGTGAAGGCGTATCCGCCGGCCGCCCGACGGGTGGTTGCCCAGCACGGGGTCCGCTCGGACGCCGAGAACCAGCGCGATCTGGCCGCGATGTTCAGGGCGGACCAGCTCGATGCTGTCGTGCTGGTCAACTTCGACCTGCGGTGGCAGGCATATTCCTGGCCGGGTCCACCGGCGGAGCGCGAAAGAGCAGCGGCCGCCGCCGCGACGATGTTCACCGGCCCGCGCTATGTCAGGAAGGTCGGTACCTGGTTCACCGTCGTCACCACCGCCCGGCCGCCCGACTGACCGCACGTCGGCGCGGGATCGCCCGCGGCCCCTCGACACGACGGATGCGAACGGCCCATCGTCGGGTACGGTCGCCGCGTGAAGGGAATCATCCTCGCCGGCGGCGCCGGGACACGTTTGCATCCGGTGACCAAGGCGGTATCCAAGCAACTACTGCCGGTCTACGACAAGCCAATGATCTACTACCCGTTGTCGGTGCTGATGCTGGCCGGCATCACCGAAGTGCTGATCATCACCACGCCGGAAGACAACGCCGGCTTTCGCCGGCTGCTGGGCGACGGAGCCGAGTGGGGAATTAACATCAGCTACGCCGTGCAGCCGAAACCGGATGGGCTGGCGCAAGCATTCATCATCGGTGCCGATCACATCGGCGGCGACTCGGTGGCGCTGGTTCTGGGCGACAACATCTTCTACGGCCACGGGTTCTCGCACACTCTGTCCACTGCGATCGACAACCTCGATGGCTGCGTCTTGTTCGGCTATCCGGTCAGCGATCCCGAGCGTTATGGCGTTGGTGAGAAAGACCAGAGCGGGGCTCTCATTTCCATCCAGGAGAAGCCGCAGGAACCGAAGTCCAACCTGGCCATCACCGGCCTGTACCTCTACGACAATGCCGTGGTGCGGCACGCCGCCGCACTACGACCATCAGCCCGCGGTGAACTGGAGATCACCGACCTGAACAACGTCTATCTCCGTCTTGGTAGCGCATCGTTGGTCGATCTGGGTCGCGGGTTCGCCTGGCTGGACACCGGAACCCACGATTCCCTGCTGGAGGCGGGGCAATTTGTCCAGGTCCTCGAGCATCGGCAAGGCGTTCGAGTGTCCTGTCTGGAAGAGATCGCCCTGCGCAAGGGCTTCATCGACGCCGAGCAATGCTGGCAACTGGGACAGGCGCTCGCCAAGTCGCCTTATGGGCAGTACGTCATGTCGGTCGCCAAGGCGGCCGGTGCCACCGGCTGATGGCTCCGCAGCT
>JALYXB010000185.1 GCA_030947305.1 Actinomycetota bacterium
GTCAGTCGATCGATGGCTGCCACGCCGACCATCGTCACCAACATCGGATGCTTCCGGTCGATGCAGAAGCGGTTGGCACGGTCCACCGTACTGAGGGCGTGTCCGATGGTCACTACACAGCCGACCGGCCAGTCGACGTGCAGCAGACCTTCGTCGTCCAGGTACATCACGGCGTGGCCGCCGCCGTCGGCAGCGGTCAACGGATCCGGCCCTTCGATTGCCGCCACCCGCACCTCCTCGATCCGGCACGTGTCACCACTTGCCCGGCACGTGTCACCACTTGCCCGAGCCGCCGCTGCTGCTGCCCCCGCCCCTGGAGAATGATCCACCGCCGCCGCGGCTCCATGACGACCCGGAGCCGGACGAGCGGCTGCCACCGCCCCATCCGCCGCCGCCAAATCCGCCGCCAAATCCGTCGCCGAACCCGCTGCCGCCGCGCCTGGACATCGAGCTACCGATCAACCAGCCGAGCCAGGCACTGCTACCGCGACCGCCGTAGGCGTTCCCGGGTGAGGAACCCTGCTGGTATTGCCAGCCGAGTCGGTCCTGGCGGTCCTGCTCCTGCTGCCGCTTGCGGGCCAGGTCCGCGGCCTGATGCAGGGAGGTGAACTGCTGATCCGCGTGCTGAACCCTGGCTTTCAGGTCGCGGTCGATCGTCATCAGCTCGCCGAGGCCGACTTCGATGCTCTTGCGCCCCTCTCGGACGTCACCCTCGAGGGCGTCCAGTTCGACGCTGTAGTCCGGCGCCGTCGGCGCGTTGGCCGGGAACGCGGCGATCTGACCGATCAGCTCGGTGAGCCGCCGGCCTCGCGTTCTGGCCGCGTCCACCTCGGCCGCCCAGGCGGCCTCCCAACCGGATGCCTTGCGCAGCAAGGCGACCCGCCGGTCGACCGAGTCGACCGCAGCCGACACCGCCTTCAGTTCCGTCGCCTCCTGGCGAGGGTCCGATGCGGTGTCCGCGGACCGCAAGTCGGACTCGGCTGCCGTCAGGTCCAGCGCCAGTTGATCTTGCACGGTGCTGTCGGGGATGGACGGCACCAGCAGCTGGTCCTGGTTCAACCTGGCGCGCAACGCCGACACCGTCAACCCGTTCTCGGCCTTGACCCTGGCCAACTCGGCCTGATCGGCAGCCGCCGCCTTCTTGTCCCTGTTGCGCTGCATCAGCTTCTTGGTGCCGCCGTAACCCAATGCGGCGACCCCAAGCCCGCCGATCAAGTACCAGCCGGTGGGCGGTGAACCCTGTGGCTGACCGGCGTAGTCGGTGTTGGTCCCGCCGGTCGGCAGCGTTCCGGCCATCGCCTGCCCGACCCCCTTCACCCCGGCCAGCAGCCCGGCACCGAAGTCGCCGCTGCGAAATCCGGGTGACATCATGCCGCGGATCTGGTCCAAGTTGGCGGCGCACACCGCCAGACCGGTATCGGCGCCGCAGTGCACCGCCGAGTCGTGAGCCTCTGGCGCGACAGCCAACACCACGGCATCGGCGTCCCAATCGGTGCCGTTCCAGCCAACAGCTTCGCCCTGCGACTGCAGGAACTGGTCCAGCTCGTCGGGGTTGTTCAGGTCTGCCGAGTAGTTGGCGGTGACCACGAAGACATGCGCATCCTGCGGCAGGGCGGTGATGGCCGTGGCGAGCCGGGCTCGATCGCTGGAACTGAGCACGTTCGCCCGGTCGACGATGGTGGCGGTCGACCCGGCGGCGGCGTACCCGGCACCGGAACTCAGATAGGCGGCCGTCAATGCGCCGAGCAGGGGACCGGCAATGCGAAGCACGGTGCGCATAGTGGTTGAGCCTAGGTGTCGGTCGGCGTCGGCAACGGCTCGGACGCGGGCAATCCGCCGGCCGACCCGGAATCCGACCCGCCCTGCTGTCCTAGCTGGTGCCCAGCTCGGCCGCTGCCGGTTGGTCGCTGCCGGCACTCAGGGTAGCGGCGCAGTCCGGGCACAGCCCGAACAACTCGACCTCGTGGTTCAGCTCGACATAGCCGTGCTCGGCGGCGACAGCTCGCGCCCACCGCTCAACGCCGGGCGCCTCAACCTCCTCGGTGCGGCCGCACGACCGGCAGACCAGGTGGTGGTGATGGTGGGCGTCGGCGCACTGTCGGTACAGCACCTCGCCCGAGTCCTTGCGCACCGTGTCGAGATCAGCGCCAGCCGCCATTTCCTGTAGCGCCCGGTACACCGTGGCCAACCCGATGCCGGAGCCTTGAGCGCGCAGCAGCGCATGCAGGTCTTGGGCTGAAATGAACTCGTCGATACCGGTGAGCACCTGCAGAATGGCGGCCCGCTGACTGGTGTTGCGGCGTTGCGTTGCCACCATCTGCTGCTCCCTCCCAACGACCGGCTGCTCGCCAGGCTACCGTCGCGCGCTCCGCCGACGGGCTGGCGAAGGCGAAGCACTGGTGCGGGCACACAGCGGGCTCTGGCAGGATTGCGCAGGTGACCGACCTCAGAGCGACCCTGCACACCAACCGCGGCGACATCGTCATCGAGCTGATGCCGAACCACGCCCCCAAGACCGTGGCGAATTTCGTCGGCCTTGCCAAGGGCACCCGCGCGTACACCACCGAGAACGCCAGCGGCGGCAGCTCAGGGCCGTTCTTCGACGGCGGCATCTTCCACCGGGTGATCGACGGATTCATGCTGCAGGGCGGCGACCCCACCGGCACCGGCCGCGGCGGCCCCGGCTACGAGTTCGCCGACGAGTTCCACCCCGAGCTGGCCTTCAACAAGCCGTATCTACTGGCGATGGCGAACGCCGGGCCGGGAACCAACGGCTCGCAGTTTTTCATCACCGTGGGCAAGACCCCGCACCTCAACCGCAAGCACACCATCTTCGGCGAGGTCACCGACCCGGCCAGCCAGCAGGTTGTGGACGGCATCGCCGGCACCGACGTCGACCACTTCGACAAGCCGATGGACGATGTGGTGATCACGTCGGTCACCATCGAGGGCGACCAACCGGGGCAGTAGGCGCCATGACCTATCCATCTGGTGAGGGCAGCGGCTTCGGCCAACAGCCGCCGGCCGGCCAGGCGGTGTGCAGCTGGCATCCAGATCGGCCCACCAACATCAGGTGCAGCCGCTGCGGACGTCCGGCCTGCCCCGACTGCCTGACAAACGCCAGCGTCGGCCAGCAGTGTCGGCAGTGCGTCGCCGACGGGCGGGCCGGTGTGCCCACCCAGCGCACCGTCTCCGGTGCACCGATCGGGGTGCCGCCGCTGGTGGCGACGGTGCTTATCGCGATCAACCTGATCGTCTACATCGTCACGGTGATCCAGGCGAAGTCGACCGAGAACCTCGACTCGTCCTCGGTGTTCAGCCACGGCGCGCTGATCCCGGTGGACGTCGGCCAGGGCCAGTACTGGCGGGTGATCACCAATGGTTTCCTGCACCTGAGCGTGATCCACATCGCGGCCAACATGCTGTCGCTGTATTTCCTCGGGCCGCCGCTGGAGCGGCTGATCGGTCGCTGGCGGTTCGCCGTGGTGTACCTGGTGTCGCTGCTCGGCGGCTCCGCATCTGTGCTGCTGTTCTCAGCGCCGGTGTCGATGACGGCGGGCGCGTCCGGCGCGATCTTCGGCCTGATGGGCGCGCTGGTGGTCACTTTCAAGCGGATGCGCTACGACCTGCGGCAGCTGGTCTTCGTGCTGGCCATCAACCTGTTCATCTCGTTCCAGGTGACCGGAATCTCCTGGCAGGGGCACCTCGGCGGGCTGATCACCGGCGCGTTGATCGGCGCCGCAATGGTGCTGCCCGCGCCCGCCCGACGGCTGCAGATCCAGATCGGCGCCAGCATCGCGCTGGTAGTGGTCTGCGCAGCGGTGATCGGCATCAAGGCGGCCGCATTGCCGGACCAGAGCTGCTTCTTCGACCAGAATGGCGGCCAGGGTCCGGGGATCTACTGCACGCAGTAGCCGATGTGCAGTTCCTGCGGGCCGGTTGTTAACCCATTGCCGCGGGCTTCGGCAGCCGCCTACCGTGGAGTGGTCCTGTCGTCTCATCCCTGGAGTTGCCCGTGAGGCTGTGAGGTTGCGATCCGCTGCGCCGATCCACTGAGTTGCGCTCGGTGGGTGCTGCCGGCCGGGGTCGCCAGGTGATCTGTTGATCCGACCCCCTTTGGGAGACCTCATGACCCACCCCGCGCACTCGGTCGTCTGCGCCGGCCTGTACTTCGGCTGGCCCGATGGCACCCCGGTGCTCGACGAACTCAACCTGACCTTCGACCGTGGTCGCAGTGGGCTGATCGGCCCGAACGGCAGCGGTAAGTCCACCCTGTTGCAGCTGATCTCCGGCGAGCTGACGCCGACCGCCGGCACGGTAAGCGTCGACGGAGACGTCGGCCGGCTGCCGCAGACGCTGCCGCTGGACACCGGGCGCAGCGTCGCCGACCTGCTGGGCATTTCCGCCACCCTGGCCGCCATCGACAACGTCGAACGCGGCGTCGGCACCGACGACGATTTCGGCGCCATCGGCGACGACTGGGACCTCGGCGACCGGGCCGTCGCCGAGCTGCACGAACTCGGTCTGACCGAACCCGACGTGCTGCAGCGCAGCATCGGCACCCTGTCCGGTGGACAGGCCGTGCTGGCCGGGCTGGCCAGGCTGCTGTTGCGACCATCCGCCGTCACGCTGCTGGACGAGCCGACCAACAACTTGGACCTGCCGACCAGGGAGCGGCTGTACGCGGCCATCGAGAACTGGCCTGGGGTGCTGGTCGTGGTGAGCCACGACCGGGAGCTGTTGGAGTTCGTCGACCGGATCTGCGATCTGCGGCCGGCAATTCCGGGTCGGCGCAAGAGCGAGATCCGTTGCTATGGAGGTGGTTTCGCTTCCTATCGCGAGCAGCTGGCGGCCGAGCAGTTGGCCGCCGAGCGCACCGTCCGGACCGCCGAAGGATCGCTCAAGCGAGAGCGGCAGCAGCTGATCGAAGCCCGCGTCAAGCTGGACAGGCGGCAACGCACCGCCCGCAAGGCCGAGGCGGAGAACCGGGTACCGAAGATCGTCGCGCACGCCAGGAAGTCGTTCGCGCAGGTGTCCGCCGGAAAGCTGCGCATCGAGGGCGAGGAGAAGGTGGACCAGGCCCGGGTGGCGCTCGGTGACGCCGAGAAGCTGGTGCGTGACGACGACCGGATCCGTATCGACCTGCCGTCCACTGCGGTGCCGGCCGGCCAGACGGTGCTGACACTTCCGGATCTCGGGGTGGACGACAGCCCGCTGGTGATTCGTGGCCCGGAACGGATCGCCCTGGTCGGCCCCAACGGCTGCGGCAAGACCACGCTGCTGCTGCGCGTCGTGCGGGACGGGGCGCAGGTTCCGCTGGGCTATCTGCCGCAGCGGCTGGATGTGTTGCGCGACAACGAATCCTTGCTGGCCAACGTCCGCGCCGTCAACCCGGCGGCCACCCCGCAGCAGGTGCGGGCCCAGCTGGCCAGGTTCCTGATCGGCAAAACCCAGGTGGACCAGCTGGCCGGCACACTGTCCGGTGGCGAGCGGTTCAGGGTGACGCTGGCCCGGCTGTTGTTGGCCGCTCCGTCACCGCAGTTGTTGTTGCTCGACGAGCCGACCAACAACCTTGATATGGATAGCGTCGACGTGCTGGTCGATGCGCTGGCCGGGTACCGGGGGGCGTTGTTGGTGGCCTCGCACGATCGACCCTTCCTGCGGGCCATCGGCGCCGATCGGTGGTGGTCATACGCAGGGGTCGAGCGGCCGGTCTGGGCGGACGAGCTGCATGACCAGCGCGACTAGCGGGGGGGGGCTCAGGCTAGCTGCAGCGGGGCAGGCGAGGGTGAGCACGCCACCGACGCTGCCCGCCCGCCCGCTCGCTACCCTGCGAAGCATGCCGAAATGGATCGAACTCCAGGGTGTTGCCAACCTTCGGGATGTCGGCGGCATCCCGACCACCGACGGTGGGTCGATCGCCGTCAACCGGTTGCTCCGCTCGGACAACCTGCAGACGTTGACCGCCCAGGATATCGCTGAACTGCAACGCCGCGGGCTGACCGATGTGATCGACCTGCGGTCGGTGGTGGAGAAGGTCAGCGAGGGTCCTGGTCCGATGACAAGGCAACAAGACGTTGCGCTGCATCACCATTCACTGTTCATCGAGCAGGAGCCGGAAGAGCAGGAGCCGGACCGGGCGGAGCCGGAGGAGGCGGAGCCGGCGGCCGCACCGGCGGCTGCGTTGCCGTGGATCGGCAAGGAGTCCAGCACCGCCCACGAGATGGCGGTGACCTCGCACTATCTGTCCTATCTCACCGACCGGCCGGACTCGGTGCTGGCGGCGCTCAGGGCGATCGCCAACGCCGGCGGTGCCGCACTGGTGCACTGCGCCGCAGGCAAGGACCGCACCGGCACGGTCGTGGCCTTGGCGCTGCTGGTTGCCGGCGCCGATCCAGAAGCGGTGATCGCCGACTATGCCGCCTCCAGCGACCGGGTTCAGCAGGTGCTGGACCGGCTGCTGGCCAGTCCCACCTACGCCGACAATCTCAGGGGCCGGCCGGTGGAGTCGCACTTGTCCGACCCGGCGATCATGCGAGCCATGATCGACCGGCTCAACGAGCAGTACGGCGGGGTCGAACCCTACCTGCGGACGATCGGCTGGACGGACGCCGATTCGGCGGCGATGCGGGGCAAGCTGCGGGACTGACGCAGGCCCGCGCCGACAGGATCAACCAGCAGAGGCGGCGGCGTGCAGGCTGCGAAGGACGGCGGCGACGTCGTTGCCTTTGGCGCCGAGCTCGGTGTCGCTGAAGACCAACAGCGAGTCGTCGTGCAGGTTGATCTCCAGCATCGAGGAGCCGGTGCCGAGTCGACGGTGGGTCACCGTGGTCACCGATTCGACCTCCGACCAGGTGACCCGCCGAGCGCCGAGCAGGGTACGAACGGTGACGCCGGCCGGATCGGCCAACAATCGCGGCCGCAGACGCCAGCCGATCAGCAGAGCCAACAGGCCGAGGATGACGGCGGCGACGGCGACCACTTCGTCCCGGCCGGCGGAGGTCAGCAGCGCCCAGACCAGACCGCCCGCTGTCAGTGCGGCGCCGAGAGCGGGCACCCACGGCGAGAATCCCCAGCTGCGGCGGGTCAGGTCGGGTCCGGTCAGGTCGCTCACTAGGAGGTCACCCCGGCAGAATCCTGGAAAGCGGCC
>JALYXB010000221.1 GCA_030947305.1 Actinomycetota bacterium
GTCGCCGACCGCGGGCTCCGTTGCCGGTGCCGGGATTGCCTCGTCCGGCCGTGGGCAGCCCGAAGCACCGGACCCACAAACTGACCATGTTTGTCATCCTGCTGCTCTGCGACATCGAGGACTGACCGGCGGCGTACGGCCGCTGTACGTGATGTGTGCATGGCGAAAGTCGGTACGCACATCGAAATTGAGGACGACTACGTCCGAACGATCGTGGATCTCTACGGCATGCACACCAAGCCCACCCCGTCGAGCCGGCGTTGTGACCTCGCGGGCCAGCCGATGACCGCGAGCAGGCACTGGCGATGCGGGGTCGGCGGGCGATGGATTGAGGTGCCAGGCGACGCGGTTGGCCGAGTCGCCGCCCCACACGCCCGCGCAAGCTGCCGAATGCCCGCTCGCGTTCATTGCCGAACGGCGGTGAGATGAGCGAAGACGACGATGTTGTCCACGTAGTGACCGCTGTTGCGGTCGAACGTGCCGCCGCAGGTGATGAGCCGCAGGGCGGCATGATCCACGGCGCCGTAGACAGTATTGGTGGGGAACGCGTTCTTCGGGTAGCGCCGCACGGCGTTGACAGTGAACACGGCGGTGGTGCCGTCGCGGCGGGTGACGTAGATCGGATCACCCGGCTTGAGTGCGCCGAGCTTGAAGAACACGGATGGGCCGTTGGCGGCCGAATCCACATGCCCCTCTAGCACGGAGGCGCCGAGCTGGCCCGGCGTTGGCGACCCGTCATACCACGCCGCCTCGTTGTAGTGCGGCCCTGGGGCGGGCACCTGCAGGGTGTCGTCTGCGTTCAGGCCGAGAGCTTGTACGGGGGAGTCGACGCCGATGGCGGGGATGCGCAATCGCGCGGGCCGGGACGCCGGCAAGTACAGCGTTGTGGTAGTGGCCGACGCTGAGGAGGAAAAGGCCGGCGAGGACGCCGACCTGGAAGGTGCTGACGGCAGAAGGGGTGACGTGACAGGTGCTGACGGCAGAGCGGGTGACGAGGAAGGTGCTGACGAGGAAGGGGCTGGTGAGCCTGTGGTCGCGGCAGTCGCCCCTCCGGTTGTCGCGGGGGATGCGGTGGAGCCGGTGGTAGCGGCGGTGGGATCCGTGGCGGAGTCGGTATCCAGCGTGCCGACGGCCGCTGCGCTCGGCTGGGGGGCGTGATCCTGGTGCGTGGCCGCCCAGCCGATGGCGCTGCCTCCTGCGGCGATGAGGACTACGGCGGTGACCAGGGAGGTCGCCGCTCGGCCGGAGGCTTCGCTCGCCCGCTGTAGCAGGCTCATCCGCCGTCCTCTCTCTGTTGGGTTGAGAGTCCTTGGGGGTAGAGGTGAGGCGATCACTCGTTGTCGGAGAGGGTACGCCGACGGCGGTATTGAGCATGGCGCTGTTCACTGCGGCGTTGCCCTCGTCATCGGCCGCGGCGCCGGCGTGTGCCTGCAGGTCGTGGGTGCAAGACTCCGAGTACGCCGCGGTGAGGCGGCCGGTGTCGTCGCCGACCTAGCCGTGAGTGCGAATCAGCCGCGACTAGTTAATCGAACAGATGTTCGATATAATCGTCAACGTGGACGTCGCATCGACCAGCCGGGGCAGCCGGCAAGGATCGGGAGGTTCCCGCTCCCTTGTCGTCTGGTGTCCGGACTGGCCGGCGGTCGCGGCGGCGCGGCAGGCGAGACGGTCGGCGACGGGTCCTGTCGCTGTCTTTCATGCCAACAGGGTCAAGGCCTGCACGGCCGCCGCCCGCGCCGAGGGCATCAGGGTGGGGATGCGGCGTAGGGAGGCACAGTCCCGCTGCCCCGAGCTGCTGGTACTACCCGTCGACAACGATGCGGCAGGGCGGCTGTTCGAACCGGTAGTGGCGGCGGTAGAGACTGTTGCCCCAGGGGTCGAGGTGCTCCGGCCGGGAATGATCGCCTGCCAGGTGCGCGGCCCGCGGCGGTACTTCGGTAGCGAGAATGCTGCCGCCGAAAAGATTCTCGATGTCGTGGAGGCACTGGATGTCGAGGCACGGATCGGCATCGCAGATGTTCTGGGCGTCGCGGTGTTGGCTGCCAGAGCGCAGCGCATCGTGCCCGAGAGCGGCGATCAGGAATTCTGTGCCGCCCTGCCGATCGTCGAGTTGGCACGAGATTCGGCGATCGCCCCACCGGAGCGCGCCGATCTGATCGATCTGCTGATCCGGCTGGGCATCACCACCGTCGGCGCCTTCGCCGCATTACCCGAGGAACGGGTCGCCACTCGGTTCGGCCCGGACGCGCTTGTCGCCCACCGACTGGCGCATGGCAGGGCAGAGCGTGGGGTATCACGGCGGTGTATCCCGCAAGAGCTTGCCATCGAACAACTCTGCGACCCACCGCTGGACCGGGTCGATACCGCCGCCTTCCTCGGCAGGGCGCTGGCCGAGCGGTTCCACGCGAAGCTGGCCGATGCCGGGCTCGCCTGCATGCGGCTGGCGATCACCGCTCGCACGACTCGCGGCCGGACGCTGCAGCGGGTCTGGCGAGCGGCCAGGCCGCTGTCACCGGCCGCCACCGCCGACCGATTGCGCTGGCAGCTGGACGGCTGGCTCACCGCGGGCCGTCGGTATCGCACCGCCGACAGCGATGGCGCCGGCCCGGTGCACGCCGACGATCCGGACGCCGACGATGGACCAGGAGCCATTGTCTCGTTGACGTTGCAGCCGGTGGAGGCGGTCGACGCCGGTCGGGTGCAGTACGGATTGTGGGGGTCGGACGGCGAGGACGATCACCGGGCCGGCTGGGCCTTCGCCAGGGTGCAGGGGCTGCTCGGCCCGGAATCAGTGCTGTCGCCGGTACTGTCCGGTGGCAGGTCGCCGGCCGATCGCATCACCTTTGTCAGCTGGGGCGACGAACGCAACCCGGCCAGGGACCCGTCGGCACCATGGCCAGGTGCGCTGCCGGCGCCGTCACCCACCAGGCTCACCGATCCGCAGGTCGCCGATCAGCACATCGAACTGGTCGACACCGTCGGGCTGCCGGTGTCGGTGACCGCTCGCGGGGTGCTCAGCTCGTTGCCGGCATTGCTCGACGATCGGCTGGTGATCGGCTGGGCTGGGCCATGGCTCGTCGACGAGCGCTGGTGGGAGTCGCATGTCCGGCCCGAGGAGCTGCTGACAGCGCCGCCGCAGTATTCGGCGCGGATGCAGATCCTCTGCGATCCGGGACCAGCAGTGTTGGCCAGCTACTCGGCCGGTGCGGTGCGGTGGCGGGTAGAGGGGGTGTACGACTGATGGGCTGGTCCAACCCCAACGTGCCGTGGAGCGAGCTGGAGCGGGCGCTGTCCGGCCGGCCGCCGTTGCCCGGGCATGGTCCGCAGCACGGAGGCCTCACCACACCCGGCAGGCCGCACCCTGATCTGCTCGGACCGGTGTCTGCGCACCGCAGCGATTGGGCACCGCCACCTATGGAAGTGGTTGCTGCCGAACGGGTTCGGGTGCCGTACGCCGAGTTGCATGCGCACTCGGCGTTCAGCTTTCTCGACGGCGCCTCCAGCCCAGAACAGTTGGTGGCCGAGGCACTGCGGCTCGGGCTGGACGGGTTGGCGCTGACCGACCACGACGGCTTCTACGGTGTTGTCCGGTTCACCGAGGCGGCAGCCGGCACCGGGTTGAAAACCCTGTACGGGTCGGAATTATCAGTCGGGCTGTCACAGCCGCAACTCGGCGTCGCCGATCCTGTCGGCGAGCACCTGCTGATCTTGGCCCGCGGCCAGGAGGGCTACCGGCGGCTGTCCCGACAGATCAGCAGGGCTCACCTGACTGGTGGACAGAAGGGCCGCCCCGTCTACGATCTCGACGCGCTGGCCAATGCCGGTGGCGACCACTGGCTGGTGCTCACCGGTTGCCGCAAAGGCAGCGTCCGGCGTGGGCTGAACGGCAGCGGTCCGGATGGTGCGCGAAAAGCGTTGCGGCAGTTGATGGATCGTTTCGGCGCCGGAAACGTGGTCGTCGAGCTCAGCAGCACGACGGCACCCACCGACGACGAGGACAACGACGTGCTGGCCACCCTGGCCGGCGAGCTGCAGTTGCCGCTGGTGGCCACCACCGGCGCGCACTATGCAAGTCCTGGCGCCAACCGGTTGGGGGCGGCGATGTCCGCCGTCAGGGCAAGGCGCAGCCTTGACGAAGCAGATCCCTATCTGCCGGCTGGCCCAGGAGCGCATCTGCGGTCGGGCGCCGAGATGACGGCGCTGTTCGCTCGTCATCCCCTCGCGGTGCCGACCGCCGCGGCCATCGGCGAACAGTGCGCCTTCGACCTCACACTCATCGCGCCCAACCTGCCGCCCTTCGATGTGCCGCCGGGCGAGGACGAGAACAGCCATCTGCGCAGTCTGACGATGATCGGTGCGATGCGTCGTTACGGCCCGCGGGCGAGCAGCCCGCAGGCCTACCAGCAGATCGACAAGGAACTGCGGATCATCGCCGAGCTCAACTTTCCCGGTTATTTCCTCATCGTCAACGACATCGTCAAGTTCTGCGGCGAGGCCGACATCATGTGCCAGGGAAGAGGATCGGCCGCCAACTCCGCCGTCTGTTACGCCCTCGGCATCACCGCCGTCGACGCGGTGCGCTACGAGTTGCTCTTCGAACGGTTCCTCGCCCCGGAGCGCGACGGGCCGCCCGACATCGACGTCGACATCGAATCCGACCGCAGGGAGGAGGTGATCCAGTATGTCTACGGCAAGTACGGCCGCGACTACGCGGCGCAGGTTGCCAACGTCAACACCTTCCGGCCGCGGATGGCGGTACGGGACATGGCCAAGGCGATGGGTCACTCGCCAGGCCAACAGGACGCCTACTCCAAGCAGCTCGACGGGTGGATGCCGCTTGCCGGGCAACACCTCTCCGACTCCGACCATCCGGTCCCGCAGCCGGTCATCGACCTGGCGATGCAATTGCAGGACTTCCCGCGGCATCTGTCCATCCACTCCGGCGGCATGGTGATCTGCGACCGGCCGGTGGCAGAGGTCTGTCCGGTCGAGTGGGCGCGGATGGAGAACAGGTCTGTGCTGCAGTGGGACAAGGACGACTGCGCTGCTATTGGCCTGGTCAAGTTCGACCTGCTCGGTCTGGGCATGTTGTCGGCGCTGCACTATGCGAAAGACCTGATCCGGGATCGGGAAAACATTGAGATCGACTTCGCCGCACTGGATCTGGAGGAGCAGGCGGTGTACCAGATGCTGCAGCGGGCCGACTCCGTCGGAGTGTTCCAAGTGGAATCGCGGGCGCAGATGGCCACCCTGCCGCGGCTGAAGCCGCGAAAGTTCTACGACCTGGTGGTCGAGGTGGCACTGATCAGACCCGGCCCGATCCAGGGCGGCTCGGTACACCCGTACATCAGGCGGCGCAACGAACTCGAGCCCGTCACGTACGACCATCCGGCGATGGAGCGGTCGCTGCACAAGACGCTCGGTATCCCTTTGTTCCAGGAACAACTGATGCAGCTGGCCGTCGACGTGGCCGGATTCGACGCAGGGGAGGCAGACCAGTTACGCAGGGCGATGGGCTCCAAACGGTCGACCGAGAAGATGGAACGGCTCAAACAGCGTCTCTATGAAGGGATGTCGAGCCTGCACGGCATTACCGGGGACATCGCCGACCGCATCTACGAACGATTACTGGCATTCGCCAACTTCGGGTTCGCCGAATC
Organism: Actinomycetota bacterium; assembly: GCA_030947305.1. Lineage (GTDB taxonomy): Bacteria > Actinomycetota > Actinomycetes > Mycobacteriales > Nakamurellaceae > Nakamurella. Next base: position 5,661 of record JALYXB010000221.1, read on the forward strand.
GCACGCGCTGAGTTTCGCCGCGCTGGTGTTCTACTCATCCTGGTTGAAGCTGCACCACCCTGCCGCATTCTGCGCCGCGCTGTTACGGGCCCAACCGATGGGCTTCTACTCGCCACAGTCGCTGGTGGCCGACGCCCGCCGGCACGGCGTCACCATTCGCCGTCCGGACATCAACGACTCCACCTATTACGCCGACCTGGCACCCATCGATGGCGCTGCTGGTGCCGGCGCTGGGCAGCCACGCCGAAACGTGCCGTCCGGTGGCACCATGGCGGTCCGGCTCGGGCTGGACGAGGTCCGCAACATCGGCGCCGAACTCGCCGAGAAGATCGTCAGCTGCCGCCCCGACGGTGGGTATTCCAGCATTGATCATCTCACCAGGCTGGTCACCCTCACCTCACCGCAGGCCGAGGCGCTGGCCACCGCTGGTGCGCTGGACTCGTTGGCCGGCAACGGTCATCGCGGTGAGGTACGCCGGCAAGCACTGTGGGCGGCCGGCGCCGCGGCGGCGGAGCGGGACGGAACGCTGCCGGGCACCGTCGTCGGACTGGAGGCGCCGACCCTGCCGGGGATGAGCGACATCGAGCTCACCGTCGCCGACATCTGGGCGACTGGTGTTTCGACGGATTGCTACCCGACCGAGTATTCCCGCGACCGGCTGGTCGAGCTCGGGGTGCGTACCTACTCCGAGCTGTTCGAGGTCGAGCACGGCACCAGGGTGTTGGTAGCCGGCATGGTGACGCATCGGCAGCGCCCGGCGACAGCGTCAGGGGTGGTGTTCATCAACCTGGAGGACGAGACGGGGTTGCTCAACATCATCTGCTCGAACGCATTGTGGAATCGCTATCGAAGGATCGCCCGCGGGTCACCCTCGCTGCTGGTCCGCGGGATGGTGGAACGCGAGGGCGGAGCCATCTCGGTGCTTGCCGATCGGATAGCCGCCATCGACCTGATCGTGGCGACACCGTCGCGGGACTTCCGCTAACGGCAACAGTTCGGTCACGCTCTGGCCGTGCTGGCATCAGCGAGCGAGCGATCTGCCACCGTGTGACGATCACCGCGGTCTGCGTCACCACCACAACTTGAAAGGAGCAGCGAATGGACCACATCGCCGTCATCGGATTTCTCGCCGACGTAGCGCCGTCGCCGCGCGGCGACAACAGCAGTTCGTCGTCGAGTTCGGCGGTCGGCTGGAGTGCCTTGGTGATTGCGTTGGTCGCGCTACTTGTCGCGGTGTTGGCGCTGATCCAGCTCCTTCAGCTGCGCCGGGCGCAGCGAGGACCCTCACAGCAGTCGGTCGGCTACGGCCACCTGCCCGTCCAACTCTTCTTACGGATCCGGCTACCCGCCGCCAGAGCCTGGAGCCGGACAACCGTACGGCGCTCAGGGCGGCCACTGGTCACCGGATAGCCGCAGCAGGCAACAGGGTCCGGGTGGCCCCCAGGGCCCAGCGGCGGGACCGGCCGACGGTCAAGGGCCGCACCAGGGCCGATGATTCCCCCGACGCCTGCCCGTTCACCAGCCCAGCGCGACCAGCAATCCAACGGTCAACGAAATTGGATTGGCGACAGCGCACCACAGCACCACCAGCAGCAAGTCGGGCTGGTGACGGCGCAACGCGAACATCATCAGAGCGGATTCGACCCCCCACACCGCCAGTTCGGCAACGCCGATGGTGACGGTCCGACCTGCAGTGGTC
>JALYXB010000260.1 GCA_030947305.1 Actinomycetota bacterium
GATTTGCACCGGCTGCGAGGTGCGTTCAGAGTGCCTGAGCTATGCGTTGTCCAACGACGAGCGGTTCGGCATCTGGGGCGGGCTGTCCGAACGCGAGCGTCGCCGGCTCAAGCGCCGCGCCGTCTGACACTCGTTACGCCGCGCCAACTCTCGACGAACTCGAGCGCGAGCTTTGGTGTCGACGGGACCGCTGGCGCCGGCCAACCCGCCGCCCGTCACCTCATTGCCCGGAGCGCTCAGTTCGGAGAGCCTTCGTCTTCGGGCTCACCGAGCACCGCCGCCACCTGTTCGGTGAGCAGCTCGGCCACCAGGTCCTCAAGGTCGGTGGCGTCGATGGCCCTGCTCTGTACCGGTCGGCGATAGATCACGATCCTGGCCTTGGTCGGCCGGCCTCGCTTGTCGACGCCCGGTGGAATGAATCTGGTGAGCGGAACCCCGCCGTCCAGCACCACGTCGGGCGTCGGCATCACCTCACCGCGCGGCAACGGTGGCACCTCGTCGACGGCGAACTCGATGGCCGCCAGCCGCTCCTGCCAGAGATCCTCAAGGTCGGCGACGGCCTGCAGCACTGCGGTGTCGAACTGCTCGGCCCTGGAGCGGGCATTGGGTACGGCGGGGGAGAGCAGTGGTCGCCGCAGCCCACGTCCTCGACGATCTCGGCGGTCCTTGGGCCGCGTCCGCGGTGCAGCACCGATGGCAGCCGACCCCGGAGCCGGGCCGGAACCAGTTCCCAGGTTGGCGCGTGCGGGCTGCTCGGACCCGGCCGTCGGTCCGGAGTGCGGCCCTGAGTTCGGTCCGCAATTCCCGGCAGAACGGGGCGACGAACGCGATGAGGGTGGCGGCGTAGCCGGCGGCACCGGCGATTCTGGGACCATGGTCAGCTCAGTCTAAGACGCCGGAGCGGCCCATCCGGCGCGCCGCCGATGCCGAGCCGGCGGGGTCGATTAGCCTGCCGGAGGTGGCCAGAGTTCGGCGTTGCTCGCGCACCGGATGTACCCATCCGGCCGTCGCGACCCTGACGTATGCCTACGCCGATTCCACCGCCGTCGTCGGTCCGCTGGCCACAGCGGCCGAACCGCACTCGTACGACCTGTGCGCCGAGCACGCGCTGGGGCTGACGGCGCCCAAGGGCTGGGAGGTTGTCCGACCGGACGCCGACCTGGCCGATCTTGGCCCCGGAGTGGACGACCTGGAGGCGCTGGCCGACGCGGTGCGTGAGGCTGGACGGGGCGAGCGGGCACCGGAGCCGCCGGTGGTCACCGGCCGCCGCGGCCACCTGCGAGTGCTGAAATTTCCCGAGAACTGACCATCGCCGGCCGATCAACTTCCACCGGTAATCTGCGAGCAAGTCGGCGCTGCCCGCGAGAGGAAATCCATGCCTGAAGACGCCTCCTCCGACACGCCATCGGGCCCGAGCGCGGTGCTGGATAAGATCGTCAAGGCTTACGACGTCCGAGGCCTTGTCGGCGAGCAGATCACGGCGGAACTCTGCAGGGCACTCGGCCTGGCATTCGGCAGGTTCGTCTCCGGGCACGGCGCCGAGCCATTGCCGATCGGCGTGCAGCCGGCGAGTTCGGTGATTGTCGCCCACGATATGCGCGACTCATCGCCGGAGCTGTCGGGGGCATTCGCAGAGGGAGTGACGAGCGCCGGCATCGACGTGGTACTGGCCGGGCTGGCCTCCACCGACATGCTGTATTTCGCCTCCGGCCATCTCGGCCTACCGGGCGCGATGTTCACTGCCTCACACAACCCGGCCAGCTACAACGGCGTCAAAGTTTGCCTGGCCGGCGCCGTGCCGCTGAGCCTTGGCACCGGTCTGGCTGCCATCAGGGACGAGGCGAAGGCGATCCTGGACGGGAACGGCCCCGCAGTGTCGGCGGCCCAGGGCAACTCCAGCGAGCAGGACCTCCGCAGCGAGTATGCGGATTTTCTGCTCTCACTCGTCGACCTGACGCGCCTCCGGCCACTATCGGTGGTGGTGGACGCCGGGAACGGGATGGCCGGCTACACCGTCCCCGCCGTTCTCGGCGGCCTGCCGCTGCAGCTGCACGAGCTGTACTTCGAACTCGACGGGTCGTTCCCGAATCATGAGGCGAACCCGCTCGATCCGAAGAACCTGGTCGATCTGCAGGATGAGGTGCGTCGAGTGGGCGCCGACATCGGGCTGGCCTTCGACGGCGACGCCGACCGCTGCTTCGTGATCGATGAGAAGGGTGACGCGGTGTCGCCCAGTGCCGTCACCGGACTTGTTGCCGCCCGCGAGCTCGCCCGTCATCCCGGTGCGACGATATTGCACAACCTGATCACCTCACGAGCGGTACCGGAGGTGATCACCGAACACGGCGGCGTGCCGGTTCGCACCAGGGTCGGTCATTCGTTCATCAAGGCCGAGATGGCTCGCACCGGCGCCGTGTTCGGCGGCGAGCACTCCGCCCACTACTACTTCGCCGACTTCTACCGCGCCGATACCGGCATGCTGGCTGCCATGCATGTGCTGGCCGCTCTCGGCGGTCAGGACCTGCCGCTGTCGCGACTGGCGGCCGAATACGAGCGGTACAGCGCGTCCGGTGAGATCAACTCGACAGTCCACGATGTGCCGGCGGTGCTGACGAGGGTCAGGGCATGGGCCGCCGAACAGCACGCTGAGATCGACGAGCTCGATGGCCTGACGATGACTCGGCCCGACGGCAGCTGGGCTAATGTCCGATCGAGCAACACCGAACCGCTGCTGCGACTGAACGCCGAGGCGACCACCGAGGCAGAGATGGCAACGCTGCGGGACGAGTTGCTCGGCATCATCCGCGGCTGAATCGGCGCAGACAGTCGATGTCCCGCGCCAACGGCCAGGGAAGAGTGATGACATGACGGTAGAGCTTGATCCGGTCTTGCTTGAGGTGTTGGCCTGCCCGGCCGAGCATCACGCCCCGCTGCGGGTGGGAGCTGCGGACGATGCCACCGCCGACGCGCTGACCTGCACCGAATGCGGCCGGATCTTTCCGGTGCGGGACGGCATCCCTGTTCTGCTGCTGGACGAAGCGACCGGCGGGCCGGCGGCCGGCACCGACCAGGCGGCACCGGCGTCGTCGTGACCGGCGGAGTTCGCGAGCTGCTGCACGACCCCGCTGGGCTGATCGCCGCCGATCGCGCGGGGCTGCTTCCGGCGGCCGCCACCGCAGGTGCCCAGCTGCGGGCGTTGGCCGAGCAACTGAAACTGCTGCCACCATTCGATCGACCGAGGGCACTGCTTGTCGCCGGGTCGAGCGCAGCCACCGATGCAGCACTGCTGCTGGCGCTCGTTGGCCAGCACGCCGCGGCTCCGATTGTCTGGGCGCCGCAGGTTCCCACTTGGGTCGGCCCGCTCGATGTGGTGCTGGTGCTCGCTGATCAGCCGCACGACGAGGTTGCGACGGTGGCCGCCGCGACCGCCGCCCGACGCGGCGCCCAACTGATCGTGCGATGTGGGGTGGCGGCGGAAGCGGAGATCGGCCCTGCAGCGCCCGGCGCTGTGCTGCTCCCACCTTCCATGGCGGTGCCCGAGAGCCTTGCCGGACCGGCCAGGTTGGCCTTGTTGGTGGCGATCGCCCATCGTTGCGGGCTGGCCGCCGAACCGGACCTTGCTGGCTGGGCGGACGCGTTGGATACCGCCGCGCTTGCCTGTCATCCGTCCGCCGAGATGTTCATCAACCCGGCGCTGTCGTTGGCCGAGTACCTGACAGCGGGCGCACCGCTGCTGATCGGTACCGACCCGATCGGTGACGCGCTGGCCGCGGCCGGGGCTGCCGCGCTGGCTGAACTTGCCGGGCTGCCGGCAGCAGTGCTGCCCGGGGCCGCCGCGATCCGCTCGTCCACCGTGCTGCGCCGGGCCGCCACCGGCCGGGATCTGTTCGCCGATCCGCTCGATGACGGGCTGGCTCCGATCGCGCCGGTGCTGGTGACCATTGATCCGGGCGGCCGGTCGACCAGGTCGATCGGGGCCGCGTTGTCGTCCGCTCCGGTCGTCGGCCCCGACGTCTCCGCGGAGTTGCCCACCGTCAACGCGCCGCAGCCAGCCGGCCAATCGGAGCCGGTCAAGGCGGCGGAGGTGTTGCTGCGCCTGACGTTTGCGGCCATCTACCTCGGGCTCGCGGTGGGTCAGCTGACACCGATGGATGCCCCTGACGGCCTCGGCAGGGCCGGAACCGCGCTGGGTGCCGTCCGGTCGGACAATCGGGGAGCGTTCGGGCCGTCCGCCGCTGGACGCGACGTCGACGACGATGACGACCGACGCCACGGCGGCCTCGGCGTCTTCGACGACGCCGGTTCGGACGGTCGGGACGAACCGCCGTGGGGGCCGGCCGGCTGACCAGCCTGGCGCGATCGCCCGATCGGCACAACGGGCTACCGTGGACGCCGTGGAGCTGATGACGAACCGCGTTCGCGCCTATGCCTGGGGGTCAAGGACAGCCATCGCCGAATTGCTCGGCGAGCAGGTGCCGTCGGCCCACCCCCAAGCCGAGCTGTGGATCGGGGCGCATCCCGGTGATCCGTCGACCATCGGCACCCAGGCGGGCCAGCTCTCGCTGCTGGCCCACATTGCCGCCGGTGCCGAGCGTGAGCTCGGAGCGGATACCGTCGATACCTTCGGGCCCCGGCTGCCCTTCCTGCTGAAGGTGTTGGCCGCCGCGGAACCGCTGTCGCTGCAGGCACATCCGTCCGCCGAGCAGGCCAAGGCCGGATTTGCCCAAGAGCAAGCGGCCGGCCTTGACATCAACTCGGCGCTGCGGAACTACAAGGACACCTGGCACAAGCCGGAACTGATCTGTGCGCTCACCGAATTCGAAGCGCTGTGCGGATTCCGGGACCCGGCATCAAGCGTCGCGTTGCTCAGTGAGCTGGACCGTCCCGAGCTGAATCGCTACCTGGCGCTGCTGTCAGGTGAGCCGGACTCGCAGGGAACACGAGCGCTGTTCTCCTCGATCATCACCATGCCGCCCGCGTCGCTCGTTCCGTTGCTCGACTCGGTGCTGGCCGCCTGCGTCGAGCGAGTGCGGGCCGGCAGCGAGTTCAACGCCGAGTACCGCACCGCCCTCGAACTGGGCGAGCGGTACCCCGGCGACCCCGGCGTGCTGGCGTCGCTGCTGATGAACAGGATGACGCTGCAGCCGGGGCAGGCCCTCTACCTCGGCGCGGGAAACCTGCATGCCTACCTGTCCGGTACCGGCGTGGAGATCATGGCGAACTCCGACAACGTGCTGCGCGGCGGCCTGACTCCCAAGCACGTCGACGTCCCGGAACTGATGCGGGTATTGGATTTCGAGGTCGGAGACATCCCGGTGATCAAACCGGTACCCGACGGGGCAGGAGTGTGGCGTTACCCGACCGCTGCCACCGAATTCGCCCTGTCCCGGCTGGAACCTGCCGTCACCAACGACGGCATCCGGCTGGATCATTTCGGACCGCGGGTCGTGCTGGTCGTCGAAGGATCCGCCCGGCTGACGGACAGGTCCGGCCGCTGCCTCCAGGTGCCCCGCGGCCGATCCGCCTGGCTCGGTGCCGACGACACCGGCGTCACCCTGACCGGCGACTGCACCGCCTTCCTGGCCACCGACGGGTTGAGCTGACGGTCACCCTCCCCCGCCGAGCGTGGCAGCGCCGGCAGGACTAGATTCACTTCGCAAGGAAGGCATACGTCGTCGTGTGCCAGGAGGCGGGTGCTGGGATGAACTCGTTGTGGCGCACCAAGTCCGTCGAACAGTCGATGCAGGACACCGACGAGCCTGAACATCAGCTCAAGCGCACCCTGACCTCGCTGGACCTCACCGTGTTCGGCGTCGCGGTGGTGATCGGGGCCGGCATCTTCACCCTCGGCGCCAAGGTGGCCGCAACCAAGGCGGGTCCGTCCGTCACCATCGGGTTCCTGCTCGCGGCGGTCGCCTGCGGGCTGGCGGCGATGTGTTACGCCGAATTCGCCTCGACGGTGCCCGTCGCCGGCTCGGCCTACACCTTCTCCTACGCCACCCTCGGTGAATTCGTCGCCTGGATCATCGGCTGGGACCTGATGCTGGAGTTGGCATTGGGTGCAGCGGTGGTGGCCAAGGGCTGGTCCGCCTATCTGGGAAACCTGTTCCAGCAGTTCGGGGGCAGCCTCAAGACGATCATCGGTACCGGCTTCACCTTCGACTGGGGTGCGGTGGTGATCATCGCCCTTCTCACCGTGCTGCTGGTGCTCGGCACCAAGCTGTCGGCGCGGGCGAACCTGGTGATCACCACCATCAAGGTGGCAGTGGTGCTGCTGGTGATCGTCGTCGGGTTCTTCTACTTCAAGGCCTCGAACCTGTCGCCGTTCATCCCGCCGTCGCAGCCGGTGCCGGGCGGCGGCCGGGCACTTGACCAGCCACTGCTGCAACTGCTGATCGGTTCTGCGCCCAGCAACTTCGGCGTCTTCGGCATCTTGTCCGCCGCATCGGTGGTGTTCTTCGCCTTCATCGGGTTCGACATCGTCGCTACGGCGGCCGAGGAAACCAAAGAGCCGCAGCGAGATCTGCCCCGCGGCATCTTCGGCTCGCTGGCGATCGTCACCGTGTTGTACGTGCTGGTGACGGTGGTGATCACCGGCATGGTGAAGTACAACCAGCTTGGCCCGCTCAAGGCAGACGGTACCCGTGACGGCGAGAGCGCAACGCTGGCAACAGCTTTCAGCCAGCTCGGGGTCGACTGGGCCGCCAAGGTGATCGCCATCGGTGCGCTGGCCGGGTTGACCACTGTGGTGATGGTGTTGCTGCTCGGCCAGTCACGGGTGGTGTTCGCGATGTCCCGTGACGGATTGCTGCCGCACCGGCTGGCAAAGGTGAATCCGCGGACGGGCACCCCGATCATCATCACCGTCGGTGTCGGCGTGCTGGTGGCGATCGTCGCCGGTTTCGTGCCGACCGCAGATCTGGAGGAGATGGTCAACGTCGGGACATTGTTCGCCTTCGTCCTGGTGTCGATCGGCGTGATCATCCTGCGCCGCAAGCGACCTGACCTGCCGCGCGGCTACCGGGTGCCGTTCATGCCGGTCGTCCCGATCCTGTCAGTGATCGCCTGCGTCTGGCTGATGGTGAACCTGGTGGCGTTCACCTGGATCAGGTTCGCCGTCTGGTTGGTCGTCGGTGTCGCCGTCTACTTCGCCTACGGTCGCACCCACTCCAGGGTCGGTCTTCGCGCCGCCGACGGCACAGCAGCCCCGACGCAGCGGGGCGCACTGGCCCGCACCCAGGAGCAGCTGAGTGCGACCAGGGAGGGCATCGAGGGAAGGCCGTTGCGTCGAGGGACTGACGGCAAGGGCTGACGCCAAGGGCTGACGGCACTGGCAGGTCCATCGGTCGGCTAGCGTTGCTGCCGGACGGCGCCTCGACCGACGGGTGGCCGGCAGAGAAAAGGAGCTCGATGTTCGACTCGCTGCTGGTGGCCAATCGCGGAGAGATCGCCCGCAGAGTGATCAGGACGGCACGCCAGATGGGGTTGCGCACCATCGCTGTGCATTCCGATGTCGACGTAGCCCTGCCGTTCGTCATCGAGGCCGACGAGGCCGTGCAGATCGGGCCGGCCAACCCGGCCGAGTCGTACCGGAACGTCGAGGCAGTGCTGAGGGCCGCGAAAGATACTGGTGCGCAAGCGATTCACCCTGGATACGGATTTCTGTCGGAGAACGCCGAATTCGCTCGCGCCGTCGTCGCTGCCGGCATCGCCTGGGTCGGCCCCAGCCCGGATGCGATCGTGGCGATGGGCGACAAGATCGCCGCCCGCAACATGATGCAGGCGGCGGGGGTGCCGGTCGCCGCTGGTACCAAGGACCCGGTGACCACGGCCGAGGATGCGCTCGCAGCCGCGGAAGCCATCGGCTACCCGGTGATGATCAAGGCATCGGCAGGTGGCGGCGGGATGGGCATGGCGGTCGTCACGGATCCGGCGACGTTGGCCGCCGATTACCAGAAGGTGACCGGCTTCGCCGGCCGGCTGTTCGGCGACGACTCTGTCTTCATCGAACGGTACTTTCCCAGTGTTCGGCACGTCGAGGTGCAGATCCTCGGTCTGCCCGATGGCACGGTTCTCGCGCTGGGGGAGCGGGACTGCTCCGTGCAGCGCCGCAACCAGAAGGTGGCGGAAGAAACCCCTTGTCCCGTAATGGATCCGGCCACCCGGGAGCAGATGCTGCATGCCGCCAGGGATGCCGGCGCGGCCGTGCACTACGTCGGCGCCGGCACCGTCGAGTTCCTGCTGGCAACTGTGCGGGACGCGCGTGCTGCATCCTTCTATTTTCTGGAGATGAATACCCGGCTGCAGGTCGAGCACCCGATCACCGAGGAGGTGCTCGGCATTGATCTGGTGCAGGCCCAGCTGAGGATCGCGGCCGGCGAGGATCCCGGCATCACTGAATCGGCGCCGACCGGCCATGCCATCGAGCTACGGATCAATGCCGAGGACTCCAAGCGCTTTCTGCCCGGCCCTGGCGTGATCACCGAGTGGCTCGAGCCGACAGGCGACGGCATCCGGGTGGACGCCGGCTACGCGGCCGGGACAACGGTGACGCCGGCCTATGACTCGTTGATGGCCAAGCTCATCGTGCACGGCGCCGACAGGGACGACGCGCTGGCCAAGGCCAGGACGGCCGTCGCCGGGTTCACCATCGTCGGCCCCAAGTCGAACCTGGCCTTCCATGCGGAGTTGCTGGACAACCCAGAGTTCGTCTCCGGCGATTACGACACGGCGTTGATCGCCAGGATGCGGAGCTGAGATGCACCGCACTTTGCGGTCGAACCGGTCGGGACGTTTGCCCCGGGTCTGGCGGGGTCGGTAGGTTCGCAGTCGGTAGGTTCACCAGTGACGATTAATCCGATCGCCGCGGCGCCCAGCCACCATCCGTTCAACGAACAGCCCGAAAGGGGACGAAGTGGCACTGCCCCAGTTGACCGACGAACAGCGCGCAGCTGCGCTGCAGAAGGCCGCGGCCGCCAGAAAATCCCGCGCCGAGCTGAAGGAACGACTCAAGCGGGGTGGAACGACCCTGAAACAGGTACTGGTCGACGCCAAACAGGACGAGGCGCTCGCCAAGCTCAAGGTCTCCGCGCTGCTGGAAGCTCTGCCAGGTGTCGGCAAAGTCCGCGCCGCCGCGCTGATGGAGCAGTTCGACATTGCCCCGAGCCGCCGGGTGCGCGGTCTAGGTGAGCGGCAGCGCAAGGCGCTACTCGACGAGTTCGGTTTCTGAGCCACCGGATGTCGGCCGCAGCCGGGCGGCATGGTTCCCATGGGCGGCTGTTCGTCCTGTCAGGGCCGTCGGCCGTGGGAAAGAGCACCGTGGTGGCCCGGCTGCGAAAAGCGCTACCGGAGATCTACTTCTCGGTGTCGGCTACCACCAGACCACCGCGGCCCGGTGAGGTTGATGGCGTGTCCTACCATTTCGTCGATCGCGATGAGTTCACCGCGAGGGTCGCCGCCGGCGACATGCTGGAGTGGGCGGAGTTCGCCGGCAACCTTTACGGCACTCCACGCGGTCCCGTCGCCGACCAGCTGGCCGCCGGTCGGGACGTGCTGCTGGAGATCGACGTACAGGGAGCCCGGCAGGTAAGGGCCGCCACCGGTAGCGGCACGCCGGACGCCGCTGTGTTGATCTTCCTGGCGCCCCCGACGTTCGACGAGCTGGCCAGGCGCCTGGACGGCCGGGGCACCGAATCCGTGGAGATTCGACGGGCAAGGCTGGATGCCGCCAGTTCCGAGCTGGCTGCCGAGCCGGAATTCGACCACACGGTGGTGAATCGGCAGGTCGCCGAGGCCACCGCGACCTTGATAGACTTGCTGGCTGATCAGTGAAGTCGGTAGTCCAGCCCCGGATCGCCCGAAGTTTTTCGAGCCAACGAAGGCACAGACATCCCCCGCGATCGGCTGATCCCCGTGATGTTCTAGACCAGTTGTCAGGAGTTCGTGTGACCGTGCCATCAGCGCCCACCGATAGCAAGACCGTCAGCCAGGCGGAGATCGTTTCCCAGGGCATCACCTACCCGCCTATCGACGAGCTTCTGGACAAGGCCAGCAGCAAGTACGCGCTGTCCATCTATGCCGCCAAGCGGGCCAGGCAGATCAACGACTACTACGCGCAGCTCGGCGAAGGCCTGCTGGAGTACGTCGGCCCGTTGGTCGAGCCGCTGCCCAAGGAGAAGCCGCTGTCGATCGCGCTCCGCGAGATCAACGAGGGTCTGCTGGAGCACACCGAAGGCGGAGACGGCGAGTGAGGATCGCGGTCGGCGGAGACGGCGAGTGAGCAGTGCCGGCTCGGCCGGCAAACGCGTTGTGCTGGGCGTCAGCGGTGGTATTGCCGCCTACAAGGCCTGTGAGCTGCTGCGCCGACTGCGGGCGCTCGGCCACGA
>JALYXB010000224.1 GCA_030947305.1 Actinomycetota bacterium
TTTTTGGTCGGGGCGGTCACCGCCGGTACGTCGTTGGCGACGCCGCTGGTGATGTTGTCGGTGTCGTTCGTGGCGTTACAGATACTCCCGCAGCTGCATACAGCGGTGAGCATGAATCTCGGCTCGCGGGTGGCCGCCCTGCTCAACGACCTGCTGGCCGGCGCCTGCGCCGCGCCGCCGGGCATCGGGCACCTGGAGGATCCTGAGCTGACCAGCGATCTGACCACGGCCAGGGACTTCGATCTCGGCATGTCGGCTCCCCCGATGTATCTCAATGTCGACTTCATCGCCGGCAGTCTCACCCAGCTGGTCTCGGGGCTCATCGCCGGCGCCGTGCTGCTCCGATACTCGTGGTGGGCACCGATCGTGCTGGTGATCGCCTGGGCCTGCACCCACTGGTTCCTCAAAGAGAGCGGCGTCTGGAAGGACCGGAACACCACCGAGGTCAAGCTGGCCCGCAGACACGCCGATTACGCGTTCGGGCTGGCCGTCGAACCAGGGCCGGCCAAGGAGGTTCGGCTGTTCGGGCTGCCGGACTGGACCGTCAACCGGTTCGCCGACCAACGCAGGGCGTTGTTCGATCTGCAGTATGCGGCGACTCGATTGCGCGAGCGCAGCATCGTCGGCGCGCTGGTGATCGTGCTCGCCGCCAACGCCGCCGTCTTCTGGTGGCTGGGCGAACGCGCCCTCTCCGGCGCGATGCCGCTCCAACAAGCGGTGACCTTCGCCCAGCTCGCCATCGGCGTGCAGGCTCTCGCTTTCGGCGGTCTGAACTGGTCGATGGACGACGCCAGCGCGCCCGTCATCGCGGTGAACCGGCTGACGCCGGCACTCGGACCGGCCGGTGCGCTGCAGCCGCCGCGCCGCGGAGCCGTTGTCCGCCCTGGTGATGGGCATCGTGGGCGTGGGGTGGAACTGCGCATCCGGGATCTGCACTTCAGCTACCCGCGCACCGAGAACAAGATCTATTCCGGCCTCGACCTCGACATCAGGGCGGGCGAGGCGCTGGCCATCGTCGGCTCCAACGGTGCCGGCAAGACCACGATGGCCAAATTGCTGTGCCGGTTCTACGACCCCACCTCGGGATCCATCAGCGCCGACGGCGTCGACCTGGTCGACCTGCATGTGGAGAGCTGGCGCAACAGGGTGACGGCGGTGTTCCAGGATGTGATGCGGCTGGAGAAGTCGCTGCGGGACAACGTGGATCCGGGGCACCGGGCAACGGACGCCGAGGTGCTCGCTGCCCTTGACGGGGCCGGCGCCGACCAGCTCGCCGAGTTGGATCAGCCGTTGGCCAAGGGCTACCCCGGTGGCACCGACCTGTCCGGCGGCCAGTGGCAGCGGGTAGCCCTGGCGCGAGCCCTGTGCGCGGTCCGGCGGCAGGACGGCGACGGCGCCGATCTGGTGCTGCTGGACGAGCCGACTGCCAACCTTGACGTCCGGGGCGAGTCGGTGATCTTCGAGCAGCTGCTGGCCGCGACCAACGGCGCCACCAGAATCCTGATCTCACATCGGTTCTCGACGGTGCGGATGGCCGACCGCATTGCAGTCCTCGATGGCGGCAAGGTCACCGAACTCGGCAGCCACGCCGAACTGATGGCTGCCAACGGCCGCTATCGGCGGATGTTCGACCTGCAGGCAAGCAGATTCGACGCCAGCGCCGACGAGGAGGGCGTGGACTATGAGCGACTCTGATCGCAGCGGGACCGAGGTCCCCACTCCGCCGGCCCTTAAGTCCATGTGGCGGCTGATCAAACTCGGTTACTCCCGCGAGCCCGGCCTGTTGGTGTTCGCCGTGGTGGTGACCGTCGTATCAGCGATTCCCGATGCGCTGCTGGCACTGTGGCTCAAGCTGCTCGCCGACGGAGTGGTAACGCACTACCGGGCGACGGTGCTGGCCGCGGTGCTCGGGATGGCTGGCTCGGTCACCCTCACGTGGGTGCTGAACACCGTCTCGACCAGGATGACGCGGCGGTTCAGAGACCGGGTGACGATTGCGCTGGAGACCCACGTTGCCAGGTTGCAGGCGTCCATCGGCACGGTGGCGCATCAGGAACGGCCGGAGTACCTGGACCGGCTGTCGGTGCTACGCAACCAGATTTTCGTGCTGGACCACATGTACCTGTCGGTGTTGTCGACGCTCAGCTGGCTGATCAGGCTGGGCGTCACGCTGGTGCTGCTGGCCACAGTGCATCCGCTGCTGATCCTGTTGGCACTGTTCGCCCTGCCGACGGTGGTCAGCGCGTCCATCAGGCCGACGGCCGAGCGGGCGGTGGAGGAGGGCGCTGCCGTGCACCAACGCCTGGCGGCGCACCTGTTCAGCACCGCGACGACCGCGTCGGCCGGAAAGGAAGTCCGGATCACCGGGATCGGCGACGACCTGGTGAAGGCCCGTCGCGTCGAATGGGAACGCTGGTACTCCCCCGTTTCCCGCTCCAGGTGGATCACCGCGAGCTGGAACGCGGTGGCCTGGGCCATCTTCGGACTGGGCTTCGGCGCAGCGGTGATCTTCGTTGCCGCTGGACTTCACGGCACCGCAGGCCAGGTTCTGCTGCTGCTCACCGCGGGCGCCAGGCTGTCCAATTACGTGAGCGCGACCGTGAGCGAGATCGGCTTCCTGCGCGGTATCTGGCTCGACGGGGCCCGCCGGCTCGCCTGGCTGGAGGACTACGCGGCCGCGGTCTCGGCGGCCGGCAACCAGCGCGCACCCGAAACGCTGGCCACCGGTATTGCGTTGCACAACGTGACCTTCCACTACCCGGGCAGCGACACACCGGCGCTTCAGAACGCCAGCGTGCTGTTGCCGGCCGGCAAGGTGGTCGCCCTGGTCGGCGAGAACGGCGCCGGCAAGTCGACGTTGGTCAAGCTGCTGGCCAAGATGTACGAGCCGGACGCCGGCCGAATCACCGTCGACGGCCAGCAACTCAGCAAGATCGACACCGGCGGCTGGCGGCAGAAGCTGGCCGGTGCTTTCCAGGACTTCTACCGCTTCGAGTTCACCGCGGGTACCAGTGTCGGGATCGGCGACCTACCGCGCTCGGGCGACCAGCGGGCCGTGCTGGCCGCAGTCAGCCGGGCCGGCGCCGACGATGTGATCGCCAAGCTGCCGCTCGGCCTGAGTTCCCAACTCGGGCCGACCTGGCCCGACGGCGCCGAGGTGAGCTTCGGACAGTGGCAAAAGCTCGCGCTGGCAAGGGGTTTCATGCGGGATTCGCCGCTGCTGCTGATCTTGGACGAGCCGACGGCCGCGCTGGACGCCGAGACCGAGCACGCCCTGTTCGAGCGGTACTCGGGGGCGGCCCGCAGCCAGGGCAACGGCGGCATCACCCTGTTGGTGAGCCACCGGTTCTCGACCGTGCGGATGGCCGATCTGATCGTGGTTTTGGATGGCGCACACATTGCAGAAGTGGGCAGCCATGAAGAGTTGATGCGGACCGGCGGTCCTTACTCGGAGCTGTACCGGATCCAGCAGCGGGCCTACCGCTGAGAGCTGTCGGCCACACCCGACTACTCGTCCTCCAGACGCTCCATGACCTCATCGGATATGTCGGCATTGGAGTAGACGTTCTGTACGTCGTCCAGGTCTTCGATCGCGTCGATCAGCTTGAGCACTTTTCGGGCGCCCTGTTCCTCGAGCGAAACCTGAACGGCACCCACGAAATGGGCATCGGCGGAGTCGTAATCCATACCGGCATCGACAACCGCAGTGCGTACCGCAACCAGATCGGTCGGCTCGGAGACCACCTCGAACGAATCGCCCAGGTCGTTGACCTCCTCGGCGCCTGCATCCAGCACCGCCAGCAGCAGATCGTCTTCCCCGACGTTCGGCCGCGGCCGTCCGTCGGGGGCCGACCCGACGTTGTCCTTGGGCACGATCACCACGCCCTTACGGGCGAACTGGTAGGCAACGCTGCCGGGATCGGCCATGTTTCCGCCGTTGCGAGTGACGGCCACCCGGACGTCGGTGGCTGC
Organism: Actinomycetota bacterium; assembly: GCA_030947305.1. Lineage (GTDB taxonomy): Bacteria > Actinomycetota > Actinomycetes > Mycobacteriales > Nakamurellaceae > Nakamurella. Next base: position 3,973 of record JALYXB010000224.1, read on the forward strand.
CCGGTTCTTGTTGTCGGTGAGGCATTCGATCATCAGCGCGACACCGTTGGGGCCGTACGCCTCGTACATGATGGACTGGTAGTCCGCACCGCCGGCCTCGGCGCCACTGCCGCGCTTGATCGCGCGATCGATGTTGTCCGCAGGCACCGAGGCTCTCTTTGCCTTCTGTATGGCGTCGAACAGAGTCGGGTTCCCGGCGAGGTCGGCTCCGCCGGTGCGGCCGGCCACCTCGATGTTCTTGATCAACTTGGCGAACAACTTGCCGCGCTTGGCGTCGATTGCCGCCTTCTTGTGCTTGGTCGTCGCCCATTTGGAATGCCCACTCATGGCACAGATCCTACGGTTCGGTCACGCCCGCAACGACCATGGCCATCCATCGTGACCGCGGGCGATCAGCGGACGGTGAGCCGCGGCAACAGTTTGTGCAGCAGCGGCCCGATGCTCACCGCGTACAGCACGGTGCCGACCCCGACGTTGCCACGGAGGATCCAGCCGACCACCAGCACCGTCAATTCAAGGCCGGTGCGCACCCAGCGGATGGACCCGACGCCGCGTGCCACCAGACCCGTCATCAGGCCGTCACGCGGGCCCGGACCCAGCCCGGCACCGATGTACAAGGCGCCGGCCAGCGCGTTGCCGACGATGGCGGCCACCAGCAGGGTGATCCGCACCGCGAGGTCAGTGACAGGCGGAACCAGCGCCAGGGTGGCATCGGTGGTCCAACCGATGATCAGCGTGTTTGCCACGGTGCCGACGCCCGGCCGTTGTCGCAGTGGGATCCACAGCAACAGCACCAGCACCGAGACGCCGGTGATCACCGTTCCATAGGACAGCGGCACGATCCGGGACAGACCCTGATGGAATACGTCCCACGGGTCGAGGCCGAGCACGGCGCGCACCATCAGCCCCATGGTGACGCCGTAGAGGAACAGCCCGGCGAACAGCTGGATGAAGCGGCGGGGGCGACGATGGGTGGGGATCGGAGCCAGCCAGCGCAGCGGCGACCACCGCCGACGGAGGGTGGCCTCGGATGTTGCGGTCATACTGGCATCTTCCAGCCAGGTTGGCCTGGACTTCTATAGCCACATGTAGGAAAGTGGCATCTATGGCCATCTCAACCAGGGGCACCGACGACCGTATCGGACCGCCCAGCTCCGGCGGGCCTACCCGGATCGCCGCAGCCGGACTGGCCAGGCGGCTCGGCTCCGATTCCGGTGCAGGACCAGCCTATCGACGGTTGGCCGGACAGATTCGCACCGCCGCCCTCGACGGCCGGTTGATCAACGGAGTCGGGCTGCCAAGCGAACGTGAGCTTGCGCTGGCCATCAAGGTGTCGCGAACCACCGTCGCGGCCGCCTACCAGCAGCTGCGGGACGACGGCTGGCTCAGCTCACGACGCGGCTCCGGCAGCAGGCTGACGATTCCCCGCGAGCAGGCACCGTGGCAGACGGCGATTTTCGGCCGTTCGGACTCAGGTCCTGGCCGGCCGGCGATGATCGACCTGAGCGTAGCCAGCCTGCCGGCGCCGGCCGAGCCGCTGCGGCGTGCCGTCGCAGCCGCGGTGACCGACCTCGACCACTACCTGGTCGGCGACGGCTACTTTCCGTTCGGCCTGCCCATCCTGCGAGACGTGGTTGCCCAGCGTTACACCGCGGCCGGCGCCCCCACCTCCTCGGAACAGATCCTGATCACCAGCGGCGCCCAGCACGGGCTCAGCCTGGCGATCGGCGCGCTGTCCTCACCCGGCGATCGGGTCTTGATCGAGTGCCCAAGCTACCCGGTGGCGCTTGACGCGATCAGGGCGGCGCACCGGGTGCCTACCCCATTGCCACTGAGTATCCCATTGCCACTGAGCGACGAGAATGCGTCCAGCGCTTGGGATCTCGACCTGATGGCCGCCATCCTGCGGCAGGCCGCGCCGCGGCTCGGCTACCTGATTCCTGACTTCCAGAACCCGACCGGCGCGCTGATGTCGGCCGACACCCGGCAGCAGGTTGTCGATCTCGCTGGGCGGACCGGCACCACGTTGCTGGTCGACGAGTCGTTTCGCGACGTGCCCTTCGACGGTGCCCCACTGCCACCACCGATGGCGGCCTTTGGTGACGCGGCAGCTGTCCTCGGCGTCGGTTCGGTGTCGAAGGGATTCTGGGGCGGGCTGCGGGTGGGTTGGGTGCGGGCGGCACCGGCGGTGATAGAGCGGCTCGCCGTCGCTCGATCACTGGGCGACATGGCCGGCCCGGTACTGGATCAACTCACCGTCAGCCACCTGCTGGCCGACCCCGAGCCGGCGCTACGGGAGCAGACAGCCCGGCTGTCCACCGGCGCGGGCGCGGTGCTGGCCGCGTTGGCCGAGCAGCTGCCGAACTGGGTTCCAAGCCGACCAGGCGGTGGTACCACGCTGTGGATCAGGCTGCCGGGGCCGTACGCGACCGAGCTGGCCAGGCTGGCCCCAGCGGCCGGCGTCAGGATCGTTCCCGGCCCGCGCTTCGGACCGGACGGAACCATGGAGTCGCACCTGAGGCTGCCGTTCGGCGCGCCGCCGGCCGACCTGGTGGAGGCGGTGCGGCGGCTGGCTGGCATCGACGCTCAGGCGGCAACGGGCGCTGGCTCATCGTCGCTACCGGGTTGGTTGGCCTGACAAGGGCTCAGGACACGCTGACGGTTGCCGACTGCGGCGCCAGCATCACCCAGGTCTTGCCCGGTTTGAACAAGACGGGCTTGCCGGCCTTGCCGATGAAGCTGGTCGACCCTGTCGCTGACATCCGTTTCCAGGTCCCGGCGATCGCCTTGCCATCCCGGTACAGGGTGAATTTCCCCGATCCAACGGTGTGTGAGAGCAGCGACGGTTGGCCGTTGGTGTCGACCGTGCCGTCCGGTTCGTCGGTGACGTGCTGGACAAGGACGTTATCGGTGACGATCTTGGTTCCGTTGTGATCGACGTAGGCGAGGTCGTGGTGGCTCACCAGATAGTGGCCGCCCGAGTAGGCGAACCCGACCTGACCGACTTCCATCGTCACCTGGATCGTGGTGACCTTGGCCGCGGCGGCCAGCTGCGGGTCGGCGGCAGCAAAGATGTAGCCGGGCGAGGTGGGTTCGGCCAGCTTGGCAGTGGCGGCCAGCTTGACCAGGTCGACGTGCAGGTTGTGGGTGCCGTCGCCGAACTGGGAGCGCCAGTAGGCCTCGCCATGGGTGTCGGGCGACAGGTCGACGATCTTGGTCTTGACCATCGTCGTCAGCGGACCGCCTGCGCCTCCGGAAAACGCGAGCCCCGGCGTGCCGAAACTGCTGAGCAACTCCGAATCCGTCGATCGGACGCTCCGGATCGGGCCGACCTCCGCCGGCAGCGACGAATGAAACAGCGCGATCAGCCTCGTCAGCCCGCCCTCAACCTGTTCGACGTAGACGATGTCTGCCTTGGACAACCCGAACTGCACCTGGTAGCCGGCGCTGGTGTTGTCGATCTTGGCGGCGATCACCGGACC